>CAYSVE010000674.1:0-3516 GCA_964434365.1 uncultured Anaerolineaceae bacterium
GAAGCGATACGGGTCCTGCTTCACGAGGTTCTCGCTTACCCAGTTGTACGCCAGTTCCACCACCGGCTGGTTGATGTCGGCGAGCTTCTTGCGACCACCGAAGCTATCCACCAGCGCGTTGTAAACAGTCTGTAGGCTAATGCCGAAAAGCTGCGCCACCGCGCCCACGTACACCATGTTGGAAATCCGGTCGCGCAGCGCGGGCTTCACCCCGGCTTCCTTCACAAGGTCCTTCACCGGCACCTCGTAGAAGGTCACGTCGTCGCGCTTGCTGGCCCACTTCCACTCGGCGGGGAGGATGCACACACCGCCCTCGGGCAGCGTCGCGATATCCTCGGCGGCGGTGTCCTGGTTCATCACCACCGCGATTTCGGTCGTCTCGCGGCGGGCGGTGTAGCCGTCCTTGCTCACGCGGATGGTGTACCACGTCGGCAGGCCCTTGATGTTGGACGGGAACAGGTTTTTACCGTTTACGGGGATGCCCATCTTAAACAATGAGCGGACCAAAACGTTGTTCGAGGTCTGCGAACCAGACCCGTTTTTCGTAGCGACGGTGAACGCGAAGTCGTTGATGACCTCGCCTACGCCCGGCGGGCTAGGAGCAGGTTGCGTGTTTACTGCGCTCATGATGAGAGAGAAATCATTCCTTTCATTAACAGGTTACCCCTCGGCATTATCTTCGTCAGATGCCGGGCGAGCCACTTCGCGCATACGTGGCTGGAAGCGAATGAGAGTCGTGTGTTCCACAAATGCCGCCTTGGCCTCATCGAATTCTTCCTGGCAGATGCAGTCCAGTATCCGCTCGTGGTAGTCCCACACCTGTTGCAGATAGCTGTAGTCGGCATAGCGGTTCAGTTCGACAGCCTCGTAGGCATCCCAGTAGGCTTCTAGCAGGCCCAACACAAATGGATTTTCGAGCTTCTCGAAGACCCGCAGGTGAAACGCCCGGTGCTCCTGGTGTGGAATTTGAATCCAACGCGCCTCGCTGAGCTTGCTGCGCGCTGCTGCGATGTAGTCGCGCATGGCGAGCTTGTCCTCGCCCGTGAGGGTGCTACATGCTTCGTTCCAATACCCCACCTCAACGTGGTAACGCAGCGAACTGAACAGCTCGAACTGTTGGACATCCTGCGCCAGCGCGAAAAGCAGGCTCAGGCGCACCGCCGGGGCGAAGCTGTAGGTCTTCATGCGCATCCCAGTTTTCGAGCGCACCTCCACCAAGCCCAACGCACGGGCAACTTCGAGCTGCTCCCGAATTTTGCTGATGCTGATGCCCAGCCGGTCTTCATCCTGCAACTGGCTGATGGTCGGCAACCGGTCGCCGGGGTTGTAGCCTTCGTCGGCTATGAAGTTGAGGAGTTCTGAGGGTAAATCGATCCGAGGCATGTATTCATCTGATGAATCATATCAATCGTATGAATAGAGCCTACCATAATCCGTTAACGCTGTCCATGCAAGTTACAGATAACTTTACGGAATTAGGGAAACGCTCAGAAATGTGTGAAATGGGGTGCAAGTTGGGGTGCTGTAACAGGGGCGCAAAGGGCGCTATGATCGTGGCTCGCCCACCTAGTCTGTACCGTCCACCACGCCCACAATCGACCTCACAACCCCCTCCGCGACGGCGAAATCGGCCTCGGTGGCAGTGGCACCGTTACCCGGTACGATCACCAGCCCCGACGTCGCCTCACCCACAGGGAAGGTCCATATACGGCTGTTCTCGCTCGGTTCGTAGCGTGCCACGAGGCCGCCCGCCGTATCCTCGATGAGTTGCAAACCCGCCGGCTGTATCGCCTCCGATGTGATCGCGAGGTAATCGCGCAGCAGGCCCAGCACACTCACATCGGCGCCGAGGCCGAACTGCACATTCACTGCCGCCGGGGGGTACACCATCACCGACGCCGTCTCTTCGATCAACTCGGCGGTCCAGGTTTGCGGCATCGCCAGCGTGAGGTTGTCAGCTTCGTCAGCATCGAGTGCGGTAGCCATCGTTTGCAGGGTGTCGAGGGGGACATCGCCGCTGATGACCAGCAGCACCGCCCATCCAGCATCCATACGAACCGCGACGACCGCTCGGTTGTCCGTGGTGTAAAAAGCCACTTCGCGCCCGTCGATTTCGCGCAGCAGCACCTCGCTGCCGTCGTAGCCACCCAGGGCCGCATCGGCATAATCGCTGACGAGGAGGTCGAGCGGTAGGCGGGCATTCACGCCGAAGTTGTTGAGCGTCCGCGCAGTTTCCACGGCAGCGGTGCCATTCTCCGTCATAAGCACGGCCCGGTACGCCGACGGGTACGTGAACTGCACCCACGGGGCGCGAGCAGTCGGCTCGGGGGTGGGTTGCAACAACAGCCCTATAAACAACAACAATACCGCCATAGCAAACTCCAATGGCAACGGCTAAACGGTCCTGTATAATAAAGCCAAGATGAGAAACATCATAACCCACGAGACCCCGATGGTCTCAACAATCCACTACCTAAATACAGAAAAAGGTGACGTGAATGAGCGAACGAGTCGATACGTTTGGTGCACGCAGTACGTTCGATACCGGCAGTGGCGAGGCGATCATCTATCGCCTTAACGCGCTGACGGAGGCCGGGGTCGGCCACGTCGATAAGCTACCGTTTAGCATCAAGGTGCTGCTGGAAAACGCCCTGCGCAACCTCGATAACTACGAGGTTACCGAGGGCGCCGTCAAAGCGCTGGCCAACTGGAGCGCAGATGCCCCCAAAACCGAAATTCCGTTTAAGCCCGCCCGTGTGATTTTGCAGGACTTCACCGGCGTGCCCTCGGTAGTAGACCTCGCCGCCCTGCGTAGCGCGATGGACCGCGCCGGCGGCGACCCGGAGAAGATCAACCCGGTGTGCCCGGTCGACCTTGTCATCGACCACTCGGTGCAGGTGGATGCCTTCGCCAGCAGCGATGCGCTGCTCATCAACTCGCAGTTCGAGTTCGAGCGTAACCGCGAGCGCTACGAGTTTTTGCACTGGGGCCAGAAGGCCTTCGATAACTTCAAAGTAGTTCCCCCGGCCACGGGCATCGTCCACCAGGTGAATTTGGAATACCTCGCGAAGGTCGTTCAGCTTTACGACGACGTCGTTGATGAGGGTAAGGTCGTTGCCCTGCCCGATAGCCTCGTGGGTACCGACAGCCATACCACCATGATCAACGGCCTGGGTGTGGTCGGCTGGGGTGTGGGTGGCATCGAAGCCGAGGCCGCCATGCTCGGCCAGCCCATTTTCATGCTGATGCCGGAAGTCGTCGGCTTCAAGCTCACCGGCCAACTGCCCGACGGTGCCACCGCCACCGACCTCGTACTCGTGGTGACGCAGATGCTGCGCGAGAAGGGGGTGGTCGGCAAGTTTGTGGAGTTCTACGGTGCGGGCCTCAGCAACATGACGCTGCCCGACCGCGCGACCATCGCCAACATGGCCCCCGAGTACGGCGCGACGATGGGCTTCTTCCCGGTGGACGAGGAGACCCTGCGCTACCTGCGCGGGACCGGCCGCTCCGAGGAAC
>CAYSVE010000675.1:0-3492 GCA_964434365.1 uncultured Anaerolineaceae bacterium
ACATCGCAACATCAGCTCAAAGCACAATGGCGGGGTGCCGTGGGTGGCACCCCGTTTTTTTGGGTGTTTAGCGGGTGGGTGGGCTGTGCACCGCGAGAATATCGACGACGGTATCGCCTTCGTTGCGCAGCGAGTGCGGCGTCCCGGCGGCTATGGAAACGCACGCACCGGCCAGTAAGGTGTGCTGCTCGTCATCGAGCACAAGAATGGCCTCGCCATCGAGGATGTAGACGACTTCCGTCTCGCGCTCGTGGGTGTGGGTGGTGATCTCGGCGCCGGGGTTCACTTTCGCGCGGATGGTGCTGGCGTGGGGGGTATGCGTCTTCGAGATGAGCAGTTGAACCGACACCCCCGGGAACTGCGGGGTGTCGGTCCACGGTTCGGTGTTGGTGTGGGTGACGTGACTAGGCATACAACGACTCGATCGTCACGGGCATGCCATCCTGCGCGGCAGATTTGTACGCTGCATCCAATAGTTCGACGGTGTGGAGGCCGTTCGGGTAGCCGGGATGCGGGTTGGGTGCGCCATCCAACAGCATGTTGGTAAATGTGATGGTGGACATCTCCGAGGGGTAGCCGGGGTTTTCGGTGATGCGGTGAACTTCGGTGCCGTCGTGCAGGCGCATGTAGAACTCCCCTTTGATGGCCTCGGCATAGATGCGGCCCTTGCTGCCGTGCAGGTGCACTTCCACGAGGCCGCCGTCGCCTTTACCGACATTGCCCGTGCTGCCGACCGTCGCAATGGCCCCATTCGTCATCTTCACGGCGAAGGCGTCGGCGACGTCGACCTGCGCGTCGAGGTTGTTCATAAAGGCGGTGACCTTCGCGGCACGCAGCGAGGGCGCAAAGTGAAACATCATCTCGACGGAGTGTGTGACCTGCAAGTGGCCCTGCCCGCCACCGGCGACTGCGGGGTCGCCGTAGGTTTCGGCGGTGGGGCCGGTCACGGGGTAGTTGAAGACGCCCGCGTACTCCTGTGGCTTGCCGCGCAAAAACTCGACCGTCATTGACGACATCGAGCATGTCACATATTCGACTTCGCCGATGACCCCTTCGTCCATGTAGCGTTTGGCTTCCTCCATCGTGTCGATGTAGGGAAAGATGTAACCGATGAGGATTTCGAGGTTTTTCGAGGCGGCGAGGTCGACGAGTGCTTTGGCCTCTTTCGCGTAGAGCGTCATCGGCTTTTCGAGCATGAGGTGCAGGTCGTTGTCGAGCACTTCCTTCGCCACCTCGTAGTGGACGTGGTGGGGTACCGCAACAATCGCCCCTTTGATGTCGTTGTGGGCGTTGAGGGCATCGGTGAGGCTGGTGTAAGCGTCGGGGACGTCGTATTTGGTGCTGGCGGCTTGCAGGGCGTTTGGGTTTTTGTCGATGAGAACGATGTCGGCGCGGTCGTTGTTGAGCAGGTTCGGCACATGGAACTGGGTACTCCACCAGCCCATACCGATGACGGCAAGTTTAACTTTGGCCATAAAGCAAAACCTTTCGAATGAAATGTAATTTCTCTGCGACGGCTCGTTTGGCAGACTGCGGATTGTTGCTATACTTTGTTGAAAATTACCACTTTTAACAAAAATTGTCAAAAAACACGCAATAGTGAGAAAGGTTTTGTTTGTGACGTATCAGAAACCGGGTTCATTGACGGTAGAAAGCGTGGAGACGGACGCGATCCGCGTGCCGCTGGACATGGTCTACCGGGGCAGTAAGTACAAAATGGAGAACCGCTGCACCATCATCACACGGATATACACGCATCAAGGTGTGGTGGGCGAGGTGTACACTGGCGACACCGACGAAGAGCAGCCGGTCATCCGCAAGATTATTCATGAGGAACTTGCCCCAGCCATCGAAGGCAAAGACGTGTTCGACGTGGAAGGCTGCTGGGAGGCGATGAAGCCCGCGACGTACGATATTCTGCGTGACCGCAATATGGTGATGCAGGCCATCTCGGCGGTCGATGCTGCGCTGTGGGACACAGTCGGTAAGGCGCTGGAGATGCCGTTGTATCGGCTGTGGGGCGGCGGGAAAAAACACCTGCCGATCATCGCCATCGGCGGGTACTACGGCCAAACCGACGACGAACTGGCCGCCGAAATCGCGAATTACCGCGCGTACGGCGTGATTGGGATGAAGTTCAAAATTGGCGGGGCAACACCGCAGGAGGACCTGCGTCGGCTGCAAATTGCGGTGGAAACGGCGGGCGAGGGCTTTCGGTTTATGGTGGATGCCAACCTGGGCTACGACCTGTGGCAGGCCTTCGCGTTTGTGCGGCTGGCCCAGGATGCGGGCATCACACTGCACTGGTTCGAGGAGCGGGTGCGCTGGTACAACGATCGTCGATGGCTGCGCGATGTGCGCCTCGCGACGGGCATCCCCGTGACGGCGGGGCAAAGTGCGTATTCGCTGGATGCGGTGCGCGACCTCATCACCGAGGGGTCGATCGACTACTGTAACTTCGACGCGTCGTGGGCGGGTGGGCCAACGATGTGGCGCAAAGCCGCCGCGATGGCCTATGCCTTCGGGGTCGAGATGGCGCACCACGAAGAGGCGCAGGTCGCGGCGCACTTGCTCGCCTCGGTGCCGAACACCTCGTATGTGGAATGCTTCCACAAGAACCGTGACCCGATCTTCTGGAATATTCAAACCGAGGCCCCGGCCATCGAGGACGGGATTTACACCCTCTCCGACCGGCCCGGCTTCGGCATCCAACTCGACGCCGACTACATCGGGCGCTATCGCGTAGATTAGGAGACCCCGACATGAAAATCACGAAAGCGGAGGCTTTTCCGCTGAGCTACCCGGAAATCGTCGACAACAACAACACGCGGCATATCGTCGTGGTGCGGCTGGAAACCGATACCGGCCTCGTCGGCTGGGGCGAGTGTGTGGCGATTTTCCGTGAGAATGCGGCGAGTGTCGCGGCGAAGTTGCGTCATGGCCTGCTAGATGTGGTGCACGACCGCGATCCGCTGGAGAACAGCGTATTGTGGGACGCCCTGCGCGCGCGGGCGTGGTGGTACGGCGATGTGGGCGGGGTGGCGAGGTTCGCCATCAGCGCGGTGGATATGGCGCTGTGGGACCTCAAGGGCAAGGCATTGAATCAACCGCTGTATGCGCTGCTGGGCGGCAAGCGCCACGAGCGGCTTGCGGCCTGTGCGAGTGTGCATCCGAAGGGCAGCACGGTCGAGGAAATGGCGGAAGAACTGGCCGAGTACATCGCTGAGGGGTACCAGCTTGTGAAGGTGGGCTTTGGGAAAAAGGGAAACGCCAACCTGGGCTTCGAGGCGGCGCGAGATATCGCGTTTGCGAAGGCGACGCGCGCGGCCATCGGGCCGGAGGCCGGGTTTATGATCGATGTGGGGGCGCGGATGCGCTGGTCTGTGCCGTATGCCGTCCGCATGGCGAAGGCCTTCGCCGAGGCGAACCTCACCTGGCTGGAAGATCCCTTCCACCCGGATAACCTGACGGCGTATCAACATCTGCGGGCGG
>CAYSVE010000676.1:0-3486 GCA_964434365.1 uncultured Anaerolineaceae bacterium
TGATGGTTTCGCTTGAAGTAATCGGACGGGCCGCGCCGCTTTTTCGATTCGTAGGGGCTGCTGACGACCACCGAAACATCGGTTTGGCCGCGCCCGTTCGCCGTGAGTTCCACCAGGAAGCTCACATAGCCGCCGAGGCCATCGGTGCGGGCATAGGCCGAGGAGAACCCCCACATCTGCCGAACCGGCGCGCCGTGTGGCGTCGTCAGCGCTTCTTCGCGGATGAGGTGCCAGCGGGTGCCCCAGCGCCCCGCGTGGTTGATGTTCTGTAGCAGCATGTCGTAAAGGTCGATGATGTTGTCGTCGAAGTCGGCTTCGAGTTCGCAGATGGTGGGCATACGTGCTTTCCAGGCGTGACCTTAGTACCAAACTATGATAGCGCAACCGGCGCATTCGCGCGGTCAAATGACCATAAAAAAATCTTCATCTCACGAAACGCATAGGCTATGGCAGCACGAACGAATAGCCGTCCTCAGCCGTTATAATTTTGACCGCGACCGGGTTCGCAAAGTGGCAGTTGAACATCAGCGTGTCGGTGTCCGCGAGGTCTTTCAGCAGGGCGCGCCGGGTTGTTATGGCTTGGTCCGGGTCGGCATCGCTGCCGAACTGCAACGTGGGGTCGACGATGACCGAGGGGTGCGGAAACACATCGCCGGGGAAAATCGCGCGCTGCCCAGCCGACTCGACTTGTATCGCAACGTGGTGTGGGGTGTGGCCCGGGGTGGGCACGAGTCGTACCGCGTCGTTCAGTTGATAGGGCGCATCGACGAAATCGACGAGGCCCGCCGCGGCCACTGGCACCACACACTGCCGAAAGGCGCGCATCTGGTCTGGGTGGGCCTGGCGTGCTCCCCAGAAGTCATATTCGGCCTGCACGAAGATATAGCGCGACTCGGGGAAGGTCGGCACCCACTGGTCATCGACCTGATGCACAAACCAGCCCACATGGTCGATGTGCAGGTGCGAGCTAATCACGTAATCGATGTTCGCCAGGCTACCAGCTTCGGCCTCGACCTTCTGCAAAAAGTCCGTCTGCAAGTCGTGCATACCGGGGAAGTCGGGGAGTTGCCGCCCGTTGCCGATGCCGCCCTCGATGAGAATGGTTTTGCCGCCGACGGTTACGAGGAAGGCCTGAAACCAGCCGCGCATGTTGCCGCTTTCATCGACGAAGTGCGGCAACAGCCCGACTATGCCCTGGAGCTTTTCGGGCGTTGCGTCGGACATTAAATCGGCCAGTACAGCATCGGCGGGTGCCTCGGTTATCTGCGTAATCTGCACGTCGCCGACCGTCCATTTCAGGTTTGACATATGCTTGCCTCGGATCGTTGCATGTGGTTACAGGTGTTGCAGCACCGCGCGCGCCGCGCTCCGACCGTGTTCGGTGCGCTCTGGCAATGTGAGCGGGCGGTAGCAGTTACCCGCCAATGCGACCCCCGGCGGCAGCACCGCATTGAGGTTATCCAGTGCGGCGGGGTCATCGCTTACATTGAACGGGTCGGCCTCGGCCCAGTAGTTCACACTGTAGACGTCGGGCGGGGGCCAGTTCATACGGCGTGTCATTTCCGCCACGAGTTGGGTGGGGTCGGCCTGCTGTGGCGTCACACGGACGGCGGTTTGCAGCAGCGCCCCGCCCTGCGGAACCCGTGCCGGATGGTTCGTCCAGCGCAGTTCGGCGAAGAGCGTGCTGGGTGGCGGCTTCGGCTGCTGCGGAAAGGGCGCGCCGTCGCGGTAGCCCAACGCGACGCGCGATACAGCATCGAAGTGGTAGCCGGTCAATGCCGCGCTGCCCTCCCGCGACAGCTTGCGAAACATCCGCTCGGCAAAGCGGGCCGGGGCCGCGCAGATGACGCCGCGTGCGTCCATTTTGAGGCCGTTTTCCATGCAGACCTCGTAGCCACCCTCGGCGCGCACGCCGATGCTCGTGACGGCCATTCGGCGGATAACGGTGCCGGTGAGCTTGCCTGCGAGGGCTGTCACCAGCGATTCTGCGCCGTCCTTAAACGCCACCAGATTGTCGCCATGCAGCAGCACCACCTCGAAGAGTGCATCGCTCATGCCCATGTCATCGAGGGTGGGCCATACTGCGGGGCGTGCAAACGCGAACGGCCCGCCATCCATCACGAAGCCGTCGCGTTTTTCGGTGAGTACACTGCCACCGAGGCGGGGCTTCACCTCGATGAGGGTGTAGTCCAGGCCGTGCCCTTCCAACTCGTAAGCCGCAGCGAGGCCGCTTAGCCCGCCGCCGATAATAATCACATCGCGCATGGTTTGTGTTCGTCCGTCTGTTTGGGTAATTATGATCTATCGTGGCCTGTTATGCTACCTGCATATGCAGCCAGGCGCGACCCAAAATAGGCGTGGTGCTGGTGGTATTTGTGTTTCATGGGCGTTGCTTACGTGCGGTGTGCCGCCTCTCAGAGTAGTGCAAGCGGACGTAGCCTGCTACGCCCCTACGACGAAGATGGTGGAATCGGCGGGGTGTGGGGGCGTGTATCCAGGGTGAGGTGGTTATCCGTGGGGCACACCGACCCGACCCTGCCAATTGGCATAACACCTACACCGGGGTACTCAGCGATGATGCCGACACGATGCTCGGAAACTCCTCTCGCCACGGGTCCCAGTCCAGGTTGCCCTTGAAGAAAACCGCGGCACTCATGTCATCGAGGACCGTCAAGACATTTTCGACCCATTCGGCCTCGGGTTGGTACGTCTTGGGGCCGTTGGTCGCCGCGCCGATGACGGCCCATTGCAGCGACCGCCCCTCAAGCAACGGCGCAATGTCGAAGCTTAGCGGCTCGATGGACATCCACCGCACGGGGGCGTCTACGGTGTGCAGGGCATCGAGGGCGCGGCTTAGCCAACGCGCTTGCACGCGATAGCTCAGGCGCTTGCCAAACATAAAGGTGGGCGGCGCCGATACGCCAACCCACACATTGTCGGGGAAGTCGAACGTCGATAAACGGGGCGCATTTTTCGTGAGCAACATAAAGCTGTGCCAGTGTGCCTGGCGGCACGTGTCGAGGACTTGATTGATGCGCTCATCGGTAACGCCGATACCCATCAGGTCACTCATGCTGTCCAGGAAGATGCGAGCCGGTTTTTTGGCGCGCAGCGGGGCATCCAGCTTTTCGGGGTGCCAGTAAATGTGGTCGAAGCCGTTGGGGTAAGCAGCCTGGGCAACTCGCTTGGCAACGGTTTCGGCGTAGCACTCTGCGATGCTCCCATCGGGCATCTCCCACCGACACGCGTGCTTGCAACCTCCGACCGGGTTCCAGGTGTGGGTACACCATTCGATGCCGCGTCGGTTAGGACCTTTATACTGTTTGTTCATGGGTTTGCCCTGGTGCTATTCTGGCGACAGCACCCTATTCTATCGAATTTCGCACATATTTGCTAATGCTAGCCAGGGGTGGGGATTGAACGCAGCGGCCTTTGGCCGTAACATCATGTCGCTTTTAACCCATACGAGGACCCCCACACCTGTGA
>CAYSVE010000677.1:0-3485 GCA_964434365.1 uncultured Anaerolineaceae bacterium
TCTCATGATAGCGCAAGGTGTGCCATTATCGGAGCAAGATTATTCGAAACATAATAAATGGCATCGGGTGCTTGCTTCTGGGGGCGATATGGCGTATTATGTCGGTCAACGACATGTCGTGAGGTGACACTATGTTCGAAAACGACCTCCCGCTCACGGAGCCCACCCTGAACATCCTACTCTCCCTCGCGCGGGCCCCGGCGCACGGTTACGCCATCATGCAAACCGTAGAGGAACTCAGCGGCGGACGCGTCGTGTTGAGTACCGGCACGCTGTACGGCGCAGTGAAGCGGCTGCTCAAATCGGGTTGGATAACACCCGTCGACGAGCCAGACGCACCCCGTAACCGCAAGAGCTACGCCCTTACCGACCTCGGTAGGCGGCTACTGCGCGCGGAAACGGAACGGCTGGAGAGGCTATCGGCGTTGGCACGGGGGCGGCTGGCATGAGGCGACTGTATATCCAGCTTTTGCGGTTGTATCCGCGGGGCTTTAGGGCGCAGTTTGCCGATGAAATGCTGGCCGTCTACGACGAGGCGATAGCCAATGCGGCGCATCCAACACAGGTTGCGCTGCGCGAAGCCGTCGACCTGCCGGCCTGTGCGTTGAGGGAGCACATCGCACATCATATGGAGGCACAAACCATGCAACAATTTATCGATAAGCACCCGTTGGTGCTACCCATCACCCGTGTTGGCGCGCGCGTTATCTCCATCGTGACGCTGCTGACGACCGCACTCGGCGTTTTCCTGACGCTGCAAATCAACCAGGAAGCAGGCCTTGGCACAGCATGGCCGCTCGTCATCGTGATGAGCGCACTCATCGCGGCGTATTTTGCGGCGTGGCGCTACGAGCAAACCGGCGGCCTTGTCGCAATCGCCGCCTCGGTGGGCATCATCGGTGTTGCGTTAGGGCAAGGCCTCGGGATGGCGTTAGGGCTGGCGGCTCCGTTTGCCTTCACCGGGCTGTTGTTCTACGCGGTGGGGCGCTACACCTAGGCGTTATTCTCAGTAAATGCAATCGGGCGAGGCCATGCCTCGCCCCTGCGCGTTTCGATGCGGTGGGGTGGCTTCTAAGGGGCCAACGCCAGCAGCTTCGCATCCAAGTCGATGAGGTAGTCGCGCCCAAATACGCCGTTTTCCAGGCCATCGACCAGCGGCTGGGGCAGGTCATTTGTGACTTCGCGGCTGGATGAGGCTGCACCGAGCGCGATCGTGGCGACGGTGTCCACGTCACCGCCGAAGTCGATACAGGCGCGCAACAATGCACTCAGCGTGTCGTGGCGTTGTACGGCAGTTATCGCCGCGCGGACGCTCATCAGCCCCTTCCCACCGACTTTACCCTCCCAGGGCACCGACCACTCGCCGTCGACGTGCTGCTCGATGAACTTTCCGAGCGTGGCTTTTTCGCCCAGGTCAGCCAGAAAATAGTGCGACAGCAATGCAGCGGCCTGCGCGGCTGCGATGCCGTCTGGGGTGTTGTGGGTGATGGCTGCCTGTACGCGCGCTCGTTCGAGCACATCCGGCACCGTGCGGAAAACGCCGATCGGGGCGGCTCGCATGGCCGCGCCGCTTTTGTCGCTGGTGGGTTGGATGCGCGCGAGGAAGTCCGCGCCGTCTTTCATGGTGTGGAGGAACGCATAAAATCGGCTGGCGTAGCCTTCGCGCGGGTTGCGCTTGAACACATCGACGAAGCGTGCGGCGAGGTTGTCTGGCGTCCAGCTATCGCCCGCTACGATGGCCTCGGCAATGGCGAGCGTCATCTGCGTATCGTCGGTGTACTCGCCGGGTGCAATGCTTTCGTGACGCGGATGCTGCACGTACGCGCTGAGGTCGTTGTGTTCGTCGATCAATTTTCGGCTGACGTATTCGAAGCCCGCGCCGTACGCATCGCCGATGGCCAGTTCGAGGAGCATTAGCGCGTATACGACCCGTCGTTGAAGATGCCGGTGGGGTGACAGCCGAGGTTCTCGCGGGCGGCGGCCTCCTCCAAGCCGATAAACGCGTTGTGGAAGCTGTCGTTCGGCGGGTAGTTCACCACCTCCGCGAAGCCGCCGCGTACCATCTCCGCGTTCACGTGCCGGTCGCCGATGTAGATGTGCCGCAGCAACCGCCCGAAGCGGTCTTCGCTTTCCTCATCGGCAACGAGCGTTACGATTTGGCCCTCTACGAGGACGGCATTGGCGCCAGTGGCATCGTCGTAGCACAGTTCGTCGCGCTCTGGTGTGTTCATTTGTAGATAGCGCACGCGCACCGTCTCGCCGTTGATCTCCACATCGATGGTGTCGCCGTCGATGACGCGCACGACGCGGCCCGTCTCGCCGCTGGGGGCACTGCCACCGGAACTCCCCCCACTCGGCGGCGGGGCGGTATCGAGCGCGCAGGCGAGCGATGCCAGTGCAAGCATCATAAACACACCGTATATATACGGTTTATTAACGGTTTGTGTGTAAGGCATGCCCTCGCCCCTACCGGGGCCGATGGTTTCCACAATTCGCCGAATCCGCAAATTCATCGCGTGCAGGTTCCTCATAGTAACGTTAACTGTTGTGGTGGGTCTTCGTCGGCGGGGTCATCGGCACCGGTGATGCCCTCGGCACGGCGGCGCTTCACCTCCGCGACAACCTCGACCAAACGGCGAATGTCGGCTTCCATATCACGGCGAAGGCCGGGGTTTCGCAGCGCGGCTGCCGGGTGAAACAGCGGATAGTACGCGCGGCTATCGCGGTAATCGGGTTGGCCGTGGACCGTGGAAATCTTCGCTTTGGGGAAATAGCGCGCCATGCTGAAGCGCCCCAGCGTGGCGATCACCAACGGGTCGTTGAGCTCGATCTGCCGGTCGAGGTAGGGCTTGCACGCTGCGATTTCGTCCGGGCGGGGGTCGCGGTTCTCTGGCGGGCGGCACTTTACCACGTTGGTGATGAACACGGCCTTCCGGTCTAAATCGATGAGGTTGAGCAGGTAGTTGAGGTATTCGCCGCTGCGGCCTACAAACGGCAATCCCTGTTGATCTTCGTTTTGGCCTGGCCCCTCGCCGATGAACAATATCTCGGCGTCGTAGCTGCCGTCGCCGGGGACGGTGTTGGTGCGCTTCTTGTGCAACTCGCACAGCGTGCAGTTTTTGATCTGCACGGCGATTTCGGCAAGTTTTGCGGCCTTGTCGTCGCTCATGGGTTTTCTCGCATTGTTCTGGTATGTTCTAACCCGAATTATACCGAGACTCGCGCGAAAAAGTAAAAGCCCCACCCCGCACTGCGGCGAAGATGGGGCCGTTTACCCACAAAACCGCGCTGAGTATCCCGCACCTCATTAAGCCGGGACTAATCTTTAGTTGAGCGCTTGGTGAGTATGGTGCGGCATGCCCACCTTAGCGGTCGCTCACTTCCATCGATAGCTCCCAGGTGGTGTCATCGACTTCATCGATGTATGCGTAGATGCGCGTGCCAGGGCCGGGGCTACCGTTGCCCAGGGGGTATGTCTCCGATTC
>CAYSVE010000678.1:0-3471 GCA_964434365.1 uncultured Anaerolineaceae bacterium
GCAGCACACGATCGAGCGCGAAGGGCACCATCAACAAGGTGAACAGGAACATCGCCGTGTAGTCGAACGAGATGACACTCTGATCCACCGGGATTGGCAACACGACCCCCGTCGCCCCAAGGATAAGCAACAGGTTGGCGATGTAGGAGCCGATGACGTTGCCCACGGCGATGTCGGCCTCATCGCGGAAGGCGGCCACCATCGAGGCGGCAAGTTCGGGCAAGGAGGTGCCAAAGGCCACCAGCGTAATGCCGATGATGACATCGCTGATGCCCAACTCGCTGGCAATCGCCGAAGCCCCGGTTACGGTGAGGTTCGCGCCGATGACCAGCAACACGATGCCGACGACGAGCCGCCCGAACTCCAACCCCCGGTTGACCTTGTTCGCGTTGGGGTCGCCGGTTTTGCCGCCACCGCCGGTTCCGTCATCGTCGAGGGGTTGTTTGCGCTTACGGATGGTAAGGAAGAGCATCGTCAGATTAAAGGTGACGAACATCGCCAGCATGATGATGCCGTCGGTGCGACCGATCTCGGCATCGAAGTAGATGAAACCATACGCGACTGCGGTGATCACGATGAGCCAGGGTATCTCGCGCCGCACGAGTACCTCGTTCACCCGAATGGGCGCGACCAACCCGGTTATGCCAAGGATGAGGCCGATATTCGCCACATTGGAGCCGACCACATTGCCGATGGCGATACCACTGGAGCCTTGGAGGGCGGCTTGTAGGCTCACCAGCAGCTCGGGGGCCGAGGTGCCGAAGGCCACCACCGTTAGCCCCACGACCATCGCCGGGACGCCGAACGAGCGCGCCAGCCGCGACGAGCCATCGACCAGCGCATTGCCGCCGTAGAACAACCCAGCAAGGCCCAACAGTACAAGCAGGAGTTGTAATAACATTCGCAGAATGTCCTTACGTGTGGATGAAAGGCAAGACCATATCGCCCGGCGTTTGCACGACCGCTGAGCACACCCCATGAACAATAGGTCGGCGCAAGCGTGCGACAGCCAAAGGCCGTGTCGCGAACCGCCCCACCACACCGATGCCATCGTCAGCTATTGTGGCGATGCAGAGGACGAACCCGCTATAGCGGCTAGTTTAACCGAAAAAGGCCGATCACGCAGGCGTGACGCCCAGTTTGCGCAGCGCCGTTTGGGCTTCTATCCGTACGCGCATATCGTCGTCTTCGAGGCTTGCCTTGAGTGGGTCGATGGCGCGCCTGGCCCGCAACCGGCCCAACGAACGGGCGGCTTGCTGCCGCACGAACGGGCTGCTGTCCGTCAACGCGTGGATCCAAATATCGACGGTGGTGCTATCGCTTATCCACCGCAGGGTGAGCGCGGCCATCTCGCGGACGGCGGGGTTGTCGTCGGCGAGGAAGGGCACGAGGGCTTCGGTAGCCCCACTGCCGATTTGCACCAGCGCGCCGTTGGCCTCTACCCGCACCTGTTGATCGTTGTCGTGCAGAGCTTCGGCGAGTGGGCCGGCAGCCTGCACGCCACCCAGCGTACCCAGGCTGATGATCGCCAGGATGCGCACCTGTCGGTCGGTGTCGTGGAGGGCGGTGTGCGCCAGCGCATCGATGGCGGCGGGGTCGCCGATTTCGCCGAGCGCCCAGGCGCAGTTACAGCGCACCCACGGGCTGGGGTCGGTGAGTTTGGCCGTGAGTGGCCCCACAGCCCGCTTATCGCGCAGGCGACCGAGCGCCCCCGCTGCGAGTTGACGCACCATGTCGTTTTCTTCGTCCAGCGCGCGGAACAGCGGGATCAACGACTGCGGGTTTTCGATTTCGCCGAGGGCGGCGGCGATGTACGTCGTGAGGGCGGGCCGTGTCGTCAGCATATCGAGCATGCGGTTGACGACATCGGGCGTGCCGATGCCCCCCAGGGCCAGCGCTGCCCGGTGCCGCACCGAGGCGGGTTGATCTTCGGACCGCATGACGGTCATCAACGGTTCGACCGCATCGGGGCCAGCGGCGATTAGCGCCTGAATAAGTTCGGGGGCTTGCACGGTATCGGTGAGGTTGGTAATCATATCCGCGATGGATGAGTCAGACATGCGCTGTGGTTCCAAAGGAGGCCATTCATTGTCGTAATTTTAACACAGGCTTGGCGTCGGTGTGAGGATATTCGAACGCACATCTAACGAACGAGGCGATTTTTGCGCTACGCGATACGCGATGAGAATGACGCCGCGATGAGGTCGCAGAGCATTTGTGGCAGCCGAAAGCCGCGCACGGACGTGATTTTTCCCACGCAGGTTAATCCTCGGGTGGGCGTAAGTCGCGGATGGGTAGGAACAGCGCTTTGCGCAACCGGGGCAACGTGAAGTCGAAGCCGCAGCGCACGAAGAAGTCCTCCTCGTGGGTAATGGCCATTACCTCGAGGATGTCGCGCTCGCGGGCGAGTTCCACGCAGGCCTGCACCAAGCGGCGGCCCACGCCCTGCCCCTGCACACTCGGCGAGACGCACAAACTGCGGATCTCTGCGAGCTTCCAGCTATAAATTTCCAGGGCGGCCACACCGACGATGTCATCGCCGCGCGTCGCCACGAAGAAGTTCTCCAGCAGGTCTTCCATTTCGGCGAAGGTGCGTGGCAGCACATGGCCGCTTTCGACAAACGGTGCGATAAACCGCTCGATGGGTTCGATGTCGTCGTGGTGGGCTTTGCGGATGTCTACGGCTGCTGGGGTTTGAGTCGCCATATGAGGAAGTTACCAATCTCCGTTTCGGGTTCGTAGTTGAACATCAGCCAGTTGTTGAGTTCGGTGTAATCTTGCAGCAGGGTGTTGCTGTCGGCGTCCTCGCCGGTTACCCACGGCATGAAGTCGCCGCGCAGCACGAGGACGTACGGCGGCAGCGCGCCCCACAGGCCATCGACGGTTTGCTGCTGCCACGCGGTCGGGTACCAGTCTGCGACGAGGGGAAACTGAAAAATAATCCGCGACGCGGGGCGTAAATCGGCGAGGTAGTAGACCTCTGGCCGAAAGCCCCAGATGAACAGCGAGTGACCGGGGTCGGTGCGTTCGCGGAGGTATTCGACGACTGCCAGCGATTCATCGGCCACGAACTCGCCCCCCTGGAAGCGCGCATAATACTCGGCCTGTGTTTGGTTCCCCAGGAGGTACGGCAGGGCCGTACCCCAGGTTCGCGTCGGCAGTAGGGCCAACAAGGCAACAGCGACCACGGCGACCAGCCCCGGCAGGTGGTCCACACGCAGTAGACCGGGCAGGCGCGTCAGCGTGTCCGCAGCGAGCAGGGCCAGCGGCGGCAGCATCGGCAGCCAGTGATAGTCGTAGCCCCTTGCTTGCATCAGCAGGGCAGCAATTGAACCCATTAGCCACGCCACTATGATACGCCATCCGGTGCGGCCTGTCAGGTGGGATTGTGTGTCATTCTGTAACGCTTGCAACGGAAACCACAACGCTGCGAGAAGCCACAGCACATGCCAGTGCTGCCACCGAAAGCCG
>CAYSVE010000679.1:0-3469 GCA_964434365.1 uncultured Anaerolineaceae bacterium
GGCTCGCGAGGATGTACTCCGTGTGCAGTTGGGTGGGGTAGGGTTCCTTCTGGGTGCCTGCCGCCTGCCACGCTTCCGCTTCGAGGGTTTCCGTCGCGGTGAGCAAAAAGCCCGGCGCGCGGCCCTCAAGTTCCCATTGGCGCGCGCGGACGAGCAGCCGGGTGTGGGTGCGCACATGGTCGAGGTCGGTGTCGATGATGTCGATGAGTTTATCGACCTTATCCTCGAAGGCGGCCTCGTCGTCTTCATCGGCGAAAAACAGCCAGTTGTGGCGCGCAATCGCCTGCCAGCTTTGTTTCGCCACCGCGACCATATCGCGAGCTGCCAATATTTTGCGCGCGCCTTCGTCGAGTTCCATCGTGGCGAAGGCGTCGAAGGCGGCATTTTCGTCCACCATCTCCAGCAAAATGGGGATGATGCGCTTGCCGTGCTGTACCGCGTGCGCGATTTCGAAGTTGCAGACCGGCGACGACACCGACGCCTTACTGATGACAAACACAAACGTATCTGCCGCTTCGATGCCCGCACAAATCTCGCGCCACCAGTCCGCGCTTAGCGGGATGTCCTCCCAGTCTACCCACACATCCTGGTTGCGGGCGTGCAATGCCCCATGGAGACGGCGCACGAAGTCGCTGGTTTTGCGCGAATAGGAGATGAAAACGTTGGCCACGGTCTGCTCCCCGGTTGGCTACCTTTACCGTTTTCAGGGTAGCAGCAAACGGGGGCGAGTACCAACCGTTTATGCTATGATTGGCATGCGATAGCCGTAGGGGGACCACGCATGACCGAACGGCCTCAATTGCCGCCGCCGGAAGACGAACAACAACCCAAAGAAGACCCGCCCGCCTCAGTCGTGTTTATGGAACTGATGCGCCGCCATGCCGAGCAAGCCTTGCCGCCAGGCATCTTCGAAGACTTCGACGAAGGCGACGAGGACGACGAACCCGCCGCCCTGCCGCCTGCGAACCCGAACACCACCGACACCGAAACCCAATGGCGCCCAGGCGAACAACGTGAGCCTCGCCCGCACGATGACCCGTACGGCTACGTCGAACCCGGTAGGGGCGCAGGCGAACAAGACGACCCACAGGTGCGCTGGCAACGCCCCGAACAAGAAGTCACCCGCGAGTATCCACCCGCGTACAGCACGCCGGTCATCAACCCGGGCCGCGCCGACGAGTGGCGGCAGCCCGCGCCCGCGCAACCTGCCGAACCCGGTAGGGGCGAGGCCATGCCTCACCCGCACGCCGAAGCACCCACCATGACACCCGAACAGGCCAACCAACGCGAGGTGCTGCGTCAACGGCGGCAGGAGCGTCGAAAGCTGCGGCGCAGGCAGCGCGCGATGGGCTTTTTCGGGGGGATGGTGCGCACGTTCTTCACCGTCGGTGTGGCGGCCATCATCACGGCGACGATTTTCACGTGGTGGACCGACCCGGACTTCATCGCGCCGACGGTACGCGACGACCTGAGTGTGGCCCTCGCCACGGCGACCAGCCAGAGCGTCGCGATGGGGCCGACGGCGCTGCCCGCCACGCCGAACTTTATGCGCCGCATCGGCGTGATTAGCGGGCATCGTGGCCCTGAGGGCGACCCCGGCGCGGTGTGCCCCGATGGCCTCACCGAAGCCGAGATCAACTTGAATGTGGCGCAGCGCCTTGTGCGAAATTTGCAATCGCGCGGGTATACCGTGGACCTGCTGGACGAGTTCGATCCGCGCCTGAACAACTATCAGGCCGAGTTGCTGCTTTCTATCCATGCGAATACGTGCACCGACTACGGCGAAGTCGTGAGCGGGTACCTTATTTCCACTGCCGATGCGCGCGTGGGCAGCGGCAACGATCAACTGCTGGTAGAGTGTGTGGCGCAGCATTACGAGCAGGCCAGCCGATTGCCCCGGCGCTACGGCCTCACGCGCGACATGACCGACTACCACGTCTTCCGCAAAATCGACGCGTTCACGCCTGGCGCAATCGTCGAACTCGGGTTTATGTTCAACGACCGCGATTTGCTCGTTAACCAGCCCGATTTACTCGCGCGCGGCATCGCAGAGGGGGTGTTGTGCTTCCTGGAACCCAGCGACCCGAACATCCTCGCAACCCTCGCAGCAACCCCGCCGACGCAGTAGGCTAGCCCAGTATGTCTGTAGCACTCAAGGACTGCTCCGATGGATAACACAGCGCCCCACAAAGACCTGGTGATGTACTCGCGCACGCTGGGGTGTCCCTTTGTGAGCATCGCGACCAAACTGCTGGACGAAAAAAACATCCCCTACCGCGTGGTGATGATCGACAAAGATACCGACGCCAAACAACGCGTGCTGGACTGGACAGGGTTTTTAAGTGTGCCCACACTGGTCATCGCCAACCCCGGCGATGACCTCCCCTGCGAAACGCCGGCGTACCTCGAAAAAGGGACCAGTCCGCGTGGGATCGACCGGGGGCCGATGCTCACGGAACCCAACCGTAAAGAACTCGTCGCCTGGCTCATCAAGCATGGTTTGCTGCAACCGGAACTCTCATGAAGGCCTACACGATCGAGATCGACGGCGGCAATGTGAATTACCTGCTGGCGGGCACCGCGCATAACCCGGCCCTGGTGCTGTTGCACGGGGCCATCGGCAATGCGACGATGCACTGGGAGTCGTCCATCGACTTGTTCAGCGATGAGTTTTTGGTGTTGGCGCCGTTTTTGCCCGGCTACGGCGAAAGTTCGCCGCTGCAAACGTGGTCGTTGCCAGCCTTTGTGGAGTGGCTAAAGGCATTTTTGGATACGCTCAAGCTAGAGCAGGCCGTGGTTATCGGCACCGACTTCGGCGCGGTGGTGGCGCGGCTGTTCGCGGCGAGCTACCCGCACTACACCCCGGCGACGATTCTAGTCAATGGGGGGGCGTTGCCCCCGCGCGAGCGCTGGCAGCTGCGCCTCGTGGAGCGCATCCCTGGCCTTAGCGGGTTGGCCTTCAGGTTGCAGGGGCGCAGCGTGCTCTCCTCCGATGGGCTGTCGCACTTCTTCAACGACCCGGCACTGCTCACAGACGACATCATCGGGGCGGCGCAGCGCGAAACGCGCGGCCTCATCGGCGTGTGGCGAGCCGAAATCCGGGGGCCGATACCCAGGGAAAACCAGCCGATGGTGCCGACGTTGTTACTGTGGGGCGAAAACGACACCGCCACCTCGCTAGACGACGCGCATGCGCTTCAGCAGACCATCGCCGGGGCGCAACTGGTGCCCATCGCCGCGACGAAGCACACCCCCCACATCGAAGAGCCGGAGGTGTTCGTGTGGCAGGTGAAGAAGTTCATCGACGAACTGAGCCGTCCGCGCTACCTCGACAACCTGCCGGGGCCGAGTTTGCTGGGGGGCTAGGGCTGGCATTTATGGGCAGGCTTGCCTATAATTTGCGCACACAAATTAGGAGAGGTGGCCGAGTGGTTTAAGGCGCACGCCTGGAACGCGTGTTGGGTTCACG
>CAYSVE010000680.1:0-1646 GCA_964434365.1 uncultured Anaerolineaceae bacterium
CGATGATGGCCCCATCATCTGCACGACATGCTCCCATAAAAACCGACCCGGCTCACTCTTGTGCGCGCGGTGTGGTCGTGTGTTGCTAACGACCGGCAAGCTCGACACCAACAAGCTTGAGCGGCTGCGCCAACAAATGATGAACCTTAACTCGCCGCGTATCGGTACGGCAGCGTTTACCCCCGGCACACCGTTGCAAATCGTCGTCGATGGCTACGAAGGCCAGCCGATCATTCGCACCTTGCGCAGCAAAAACCTGATGGTTGGCCGCAAAGACGAAGAACGCGGCATTTCGCCAGAAATCGACCTCGGCGAGTATCGCGCCTTCCAGTATGGCGTAAGTCGTTGCCACGCCATCATCTATGTGCAGAACATGCGCCTGCTACTGCAAGACCTGGGTAGCTCGAATGGCACCTACCTCGGTGGCAAGCGGTTACAAAACCGCCGTCCGACCGAACTCCACAGCGGCGACCTCGTGATCTTCGGTCGGTTGCCGGTGCGGGTGGACTTTTGAGCAAAAAAGTCTTCTCAACCAAATCACTAGACCTGAATAACATCCTCATAACCCTGGAAACACGTAACTCGGTGCGCTTGCGCCCGCCGGTGCGCGAAACGAACAAAGCCGCCTGGGTTTTGCTCGTGGGGGCGCTGCTCACCAAACGCTGCGATCTCATCGTTAAGGTGACGGACGAAACGGGTAATCACTACCAGCGCGTGCGCGGAGCGTCGACAACGGCGCGGCTTACCCAGCAAATGGCCCACGCCGCAATCGAGTATGTGTTGCGCCCCACCGCCGATACCCCGAATTGGGCGCAAGACTAAACGCTAAACAACCATCAATTTTATACGTTCTTCAACTGCGCTATAGTCAGTGCTCTGTTCGTTAGCCAAAAGACAAATCACATGCGAGTACTCATCACAGGCGCGAACCGGGGCATCGGCCTGGGGTTGGCGAGCACCTACGCCGAGCGCGGGCATACCGTGTTCGCCACGGCACGAAATCCGCAAAGCGCAACCGACTTGTCGACACTCAACGTCGACCTTATTCAGTTAGATGTCGGTGACACAGCGTCGATAGAAGCCGCGCGTCGCGCCGTAGTAGCACAAACCGATGGCCTGGACTTGCTCATCAACAATGCGGGTATGCAGGTCGAAGACGATACGCTACGTGGCTTCAACCAGAAGGACGCCCTGCGCATGATGCAGGTCAATGCGATTGGGCCGGTGCTGATGGTGCAAGCTTTCGCAGACCTGCTGCGCAACGGCGACAACCCGCGCATCGCGAATATCTCTACACAGGTTGGGTCGTTCGCCTGGAAGCAGTTCGGCGGGATGTACCACTACAGTGCAAGCAAAGCCGCGCTCAACATGTACACTCGCGCGCTCGCCTTCGACCTCATCGGCGACGGTATCGTCACTGTAATGATGCACCCCGGCTGGGTTCGAACGGACATGGGCGGCCCAAGTGCCGATATATCAGTCGATGAGTCGGTCGCGGGGTTGGTGAGCTTCTTCGATGCGCTAACGCCCGAGCACTACGCCCGCTTGGGCGCCCGACTGCCGAAAGGCGCGCTGCTCGTCGGCCCGCCGGGAACGGGCAAAACCCTGCTGGCGCGGGCGATGGCGGGCGAGGCCGCCGGGACCTT
>CAYSVE010000680.1:1656-3465 GCA_964434365.1 uncultured Anaerolineaceae bacterium
ATGCGCTAACGCCCGAGCACAACGCCCGCTTCTTCCGCTGGAACGGAACAGAGCACCCCTGGTAATGCGCATTCTCATCACGGGGGCGAATCGGGGCATCGGCCTGGCAATGGCCCGGTTGTACACCGAAACCGGAGCAACCGTCTACGGCACGGCGCGCGATGTGGGTGCAGCAACCGACCTCGCGCAAGTGGCCACCGTACTCCCGCTCGATGTCGCCGACGAAACGTCGATCGCTGCGATGGCCGCCCAACTCCACGAATACACCGACACGCTGGATGTATTGGTCAATAACGCCGGTATCGTCGACCGCGCGGGCGATCGTCTGGGCAACGTCGTGCTTGCCGAGAGCTTGCGCGTCTTCCGGGTAAATGCTATTGGACCGGTACTGGTGGCGAAGGCGTTGCTACCGCTGCTGCGGGCGGGTGAAAACGCGCGCGTCGTCAATATCACCTCGAACTACGGTTCCATCACGGAGCGTACGTTTAGCGGGTTGTACGACTACGCGGCGAGCAAAACAGCCCTCAACATGTATACGCACATCCTCGCACGCGATGTCGCTCCGGTGATTGCGGTTGTGGTGCATCCTGGGTGGGTACGAACGCGCATGGGCACCGACGACGCCGAACTGAGTGTGACGGAATCGACAGCGGGGTTGGTACGCGTTATCGAAGGGCTGACGCCGGAGAACAGTGGTAAGTTTTACGATTGGATGGGCAATTCGCGCGACTGGTAACGCGCTAACCCTGCGGTACGTAAATGACCGTCTCACCCATCAGCACAACATCACCCTGTTGGTTGGTGCATGTCGCCCGATATTTCGCAACGCGATCGGCAACACCGTAATCGACCACCTCGATTTGCGTCTGCACTTCGTCCTCTTCGTAAATGGGGCCGAGGAACTTCATGCTCTGGCTGAGGTACACCCCATCGCTGGGCATAGTTTCGTGCAGCAGTGTTGCGACCATACGCGCACACAACATCGACTGAGCGCGGGGGCGCGGGTCGTCTTCGTGTTTCGATGGGGCAGGGATGCCAGTCGCCTCCGTGAAGGATTTCACGTCCTGGCGGGTCAGGCGGTGAGTACGGTTCGCCGTCTGGCCTATGCTTGGGGTCACGGATATGTCTCCACACCACATACTAATCTACGTTGCAAATTCTAACACGAAGCAAGGTTAGACGGGGTATGAAACTGGTAAAAAAGCGCAACAACCGTGTGCTGGGTTGATAGTATGGAGGGTAAACGCAAAACCACCCACGTGAGGGGGGGACACATGGGTGGCCTGTAGAGGGAAGGGTTTTGTGGGGTGGTTCGTGTGAACCTAACCAGACTTTCCGTTCACATAGTCCTAAAGTACCATGAACCCCGCCTGAAGAAGATATGAGCACAACATAAGTGGGTTAACGCTCGCCGAGCGGGGCAACTTCACCCACCGGTGCCACCTCCGGCGTAGCGTCGTCCTCGCCGACGGCTGCCGGGTTCGATGTGCTCCCTCCCCCGGTCCCAATCGACGCGCTCGGTGTGCCAGCGATTTGCCCCGCTGCTGCCGCGCAATCCTCCAGCAAATCGTCCATTTTCTGCTGTACATCATTCGCAGGCTGGATTTGCAACGCCGCCTGATATTGGCTAAATGCACTGCACGGTTCGGTGGTTTCTAGCAAGACATCGCCATATTCCACATAGGTGTTGAACAACGTTTGCCGCACATCGAGGTAGTTGGGTGCCTGGGCATACACCGCGCTCAACCGTTGAATGGCAGTGGGGTAGTCCACACCGATGCTGGCCTGCTCGTTGAGGTACAACCCGGC
>CAYSVE010000681.1:0-3464 GCA_964434365.1 uncultured Anaerolineaceae bacterium
ATGCTGCTGCTTATCGCGGGGGGCGGGCGCGACGACATTGTTGTGATCCTGACGTCCGGTTGGGTGATGAGCTACTCGCCGTAGTACAACGTGCGCGCTAGTACCGCCGATGCCGGGTTACTCACGGACATCGCAGAACTGACGGGGGGCCGTTCCATCGCCGAGACGCCGAACGAAGCGTTCACGCACAACCTCGACGCGAGCGTTGCGACGAATCCGATTTGGCCAGTGCTGTTGCTGGTGGCGCTTTTGATGCTGCCCGTGGATATTGCTGTGCGGCGCCTGGTTATCAATCGAAGTGACTGGGTGCGCCTGTGGAAGTGGGCCACGGGGGGTGCACAACTCGCCACCGAGGCCACATCGGAGCGGATGGCGTCGCTTATGGCCGCGCGTGAGCGTGCCCGCCAGCAAACTAACGAAGCCGCTGCGCCGACGTCATCGCCGGCTTCGACGGTGGGGGCGCTACGGCGCAACCGCGACCGCACGCGCGACGCCGAAGCCCCGGCTCAAACACCGCCAACGCAGGCACCGAAGCCATCATCGACGGGCACAGCGCAATCGCAGCCCACAGCTACAGCTAGCAAACCCGCAACACCGCCTGCGTCATCGCCGCCCGCCGCGGGGGGCAACATCGGGGCAAGGCTGCTCAAAAAGCGGCGTGAGCGCGACGACGATTAGCAACGGTCAGGGGGCACTTCGGTGCTCCCTCTTTGTTTTACTACCGGCTGATGACGCCGCTGGTACCGCCCGCGACGAGTTCGGCGACGGCATCACGGTCGACGATGGGCATATCGCCGGGCATGGTGTATTTGAAGGCCGCCGTGGCCGCGCCCCAAGTAAGCGCGCTGGCAAGGTCGCCTTCGGTGGTCAAATAGCCATAGAGGAACCCGGCCACGAACGAGTCGCCGCCCCCAATGCGCCCGACTGGCTCGGTCGCGAATACGGGCTGCCGGATGATGTCGCCACCGGGGGCGTGGGCTGTTGCGCCTTCGCCGCCTAGCGTTAACACGATGGTGGCGTTGGGATACTGTTTCCCCAACTCCTCGAACGCGGCGACGGGGGTGGTGCTTACGCCGTACAGCAATGACACATCGCGTAGCGGCGCAATGAGCAAATCGGCAGCCGAAGCCGCCACATTGCAGCCAAGACGCGCGTCTTCGGCGCTCCACATTTTGCCCCGGTAGTTGATGTCGAAGCTGACGAGCCACCCGGCGGCCTTCGCCAACTCGATGGCACGCTCGGCTGTGGCGGCGGCGTGTTCGCTCACAGCCAACGAAATGCCACTCATGTGCAGAATGCTAGCGGTGCCCTCGGTGAAAAGGTCGATTGGCAAGTCGGCAGGCGTGATGTTGCTGAAGGCACTACCGGCCCGGTCGTAGATCACGCGGCTGCCGCGCGGCGGACGGCCTTCTTCGAGCATGTACAGCCCAAGGCGGTCAGATTCGGTCCATGTCATGTGTGCAACATCGACCCCGTAGCCACCGATGGTATTGGTGATATGGCGTCCGAGCGGGTTGTTCGTGAGCCGAGAGAGCCACGCGACGCGTAACCCCAAGCGCGCAAGGCCGACTGCGACATTGCTCTCGCTACCCCCTACAAAGTAATCGAAGCTGTGCGCCTGCTCGATGCGCAGCAGGTTCGGCGGCGTAAGCCGCAGCATCGTCTCGCCCAAAGTCACAACGTCGTACATCGTGCTCCCCTAACGTCTGCGGTGGGTTGTCCACAAAATCATCGATGTTTTGTTGCCAAGTATAAAACTGTGAAGCGCCAAATGCTCGTTGCAACGTTCCCTTTTGGCGTTAGCCGGTTCGGTGGTTAACCGTCCAAATCCCAGAAGGTGACCATGTCATCGAGGCTGGCGACGGCTAACACGTCGCCATCATCATCGAAGGCGATAGCGCTGATTGCATCGCCGTGCCACACCACGTTGTCGATGATGTTGTTCGCCTCAACGGACCACAGCCGCACTTCGCCGTCTTCGTAGGCCACTGCAAGAATATCGCTATCCTCGGGGTAGAACGCGACATCGGTCGCACCGTCTAAAAAGTCGAAGAACAACACGCGCTGAATCTGGAATGTGCCCACATCCCACACGCGCACCGCGCCGTCGTCGAAGCTGGCTGCGACGAGGCCGCCGTCTTCGCTAAAGGCGACACTCGTCACGGCGGTGTCTTCGCTGCCCCGCTGGAAGAGTTCCGGCTCGGCGGGGTTGGTTTGGTCCCACAGGTACAGGTTACCGAGTAAATCGCCACTGAGCACGAACTGCTCATCGGGCGCGAAGGCCAACGCCGAAAACGGGGCTTCGTCGGGGTTGTTGAACGTCACCGGCATGGTGAAGTTCTCGGTATCGGTGGTGGAGACGATTAGTTGAGACGACGCAGCGTACGCGCTGAAGTCACCACTTGGGCTATAGGCGATGTCGCGAACCGGATTGCCTGCAAAATTGGTGATCTGCTGGTCGCCGAAGCGGGTATCCCAGACGTAGGTCATGGTATCCTGGCCGCCGGTGAGCATCCTATCGCCGTCCGGCGAAATCGCGACAGCGTTCACATCGGCAGAGTGGCCTTCGAGTTCGTACATCTGCTCGCCGGTTTCCACATTCCACAGGTGCGCGAGGCCATTCTCGCCGCCGGTCATCAGCAGGTCGTCTCCTTCACCGAGGGCCAACGCCAATACGCCCCCCTCGCCGGCTTCGATGGCCAAAAATGGCTCCATCTGCGAGAGGCCAAACGCGCCGCTGGTTTCGGTCGAAGCGGGGACAAGGAACAACACCGAGACAACCCCACCGACGACGAGCAACCCCGCGACCACCCCTGCCGCCAGCATGGCAGGGACCAGCCAGAGCCGCGATTCGCCTTCGCCGCGTTTGATTTTGGGCCGGGCACGCCCTCGCGCCATCGGGTTTTCGACGCCCATCGTCGGCGCATCATCCTGTTCGAGGATGGCCTGCTGCGTGTCGAGTTCGCTTTCGCCGGGGGCGCGTTTGTCCTTCATGCGCTCTGCAAAGTCCAGTGCTTCGACACCGGTCGTGGGGGCGTACGCCATCGCTAGTTGGGCCTGCTCGGTGTTGAGTTCGCCATCGGCTGGTTTGGGTTTACGCGGTGGCAACGAGACCCCGCCCTCGATGGCGGCATCCAGGGCTTCGGCGATTTCCAGTGCGGATTGGTAGCGGTCCCTCGGTGCTTTGGCGAGGGCGTTTTCCAGCACATTCGCAATGGCCTCCGGCAGCTCGTCTTTGATCGGTAACGGCTCCTGGATGTGTTTGAAGATGACCGCGACGGGTGTTTCGGCGTGGTAGGGTACATCGCCGGTGAGCATTTCGTATAGCAGCACACTCAATGAGTAAAGGTCGCTACGGTGGTCGAGGTCAAGGCCCTGCCCCTGCTCCGGCGACATGTAAGCAGGTGTGCCGATAACCAGTGAATCGGAGGTGAGCTTGGCGGTGTGCTTGTCGTTGATGAGAC
>CAYSVE010000682.1:0-3452 GCA_964434365.1 uncultured Anaerolineaceae bacterium
TGAGCGATTTTAACCCGCGTAGCCAACTCGTCACCCGCAAAACGCGTGTGCCCAGGCCGCGCTTCCCCATCATCGACGGCCACAACCACCTCACGTTGCCCGGCTGGGGATTTGGTGAACGTCCCACCGCCGAACTATTGGACATCCTCGATGCCGCCGACGTACGCACTTACATCGACCTCGACGGTGGCTGGGGCGAAGACATCCTCAACATGCACCTGGACAAGTTCAAGGCTGTAGCGCCGGAGCGGTTCCACGTCTACGGTGGGGTAGCCTGGGATGCCTGGCCAGATCATGGCAACGGGTTTGGAGAGTGGGCAGCGAAGCAGTTTCGTGCCCAGGTTGCGCGCGGTGCGCAGGGCCTCAAAATTTGGAAGAACTTTGGGCTGCATGTGAAAGACCACAATGGCAACCTCGTCGCCGTCGATGATGCGCGCATGGACCCGCTGTGGGCCACCGCAGGCGAACTCGGTGTGCCGGTCCTCATCCATGTCGCCGACCCGGTTGCGTTCTTCGACCCCATCGACGCGCACAACGAGCGCTACGACGAACTCCATGCCCACCCAGAGTGGAATTTCCCCAGCCCGCCGTTCCCGGGTTTTATGGCTATCATCGAGGCGCTGGCGACGATCGTCGAGCGCCACCCGAAGACGACGTTTATCGGCGCGCACATCGGTTGCTACGCCGAAAACCTGCCGTGGGTCGCAGCACTGCTGGATCGCTGCCCCAATTTCTATGTAGACATCAGCGAGCGTATCGGCGAACTGGGGCGGCAGCCCTACAGCGCTCGGCGTTTCTTCATCACCTATGCCGATCGCATCATTTTCGGCACAGATTGCCCGCCATCTGCTGAAATCTACGAGTTGTACTATCGGTTTATGGAAACCGACGACGAATACTTCAGCTACAACCTATCCGAGGTACCTCGGCAGGGGCGGTGGTATGTGTGCGGGATGTACTTGCCAGATGATGTATTGCAGAAGGTTTACTACGACAACGCAGCGAAGGTGAATAACATCGGCTAACTACACGTGGATGATCGAGATGCCACGCTTTGTAAACGGCTCCAGGACGTATGCGTTGGCGTCCGTCACGATCGTCGAAATATTATCGACGGGCGCGAGAATGATCGGCCCGGCCTGATGAAATTTGCTGCCATCGGCGAGGATGATGAGTTCATCGGCAGCGGCCATCAGGCTGCGGTCCGTTTCGACCTCGCCCAGATGCGTGCCAGTAAGGCCTGCCCCCACCGAGATACCAAACGTGCCATGGAAAATCTTCGCGGCGCGGAGGTCGCGCATGGCCTGCATCGTCAGGTGCCCATGCACCGAGTATTCGGAGTGCCGCAGCCACCCGCCGAGCATCACCACCTGGATATGCGGGTGATTCGCAAGGTGGTAGGCCACATTCACCGCGTTGGTGATGACGGTGAGGTCACGGCGTTCGGTGAGGTACTTCGTCATCCCAAGGGTTGTTGTGCCAGTGCTGATGATAATCGTCTCGGCATCTTGCACGAGGTCGGCAGCAGCCCGGGCGATGCGCTCTTTAGCCTCCGCCTGGATGCTCGCGCGCAGTTGCAACGGCGACTCCTCCGCTTTGGCGTCATCGGAGAGGATGGCCCCGCCCCGTACACGTTGTACAAGGCCGTCCTCTTCCATCTCGGCAAGGTCGCGGCGCACCGTCGAAAGACTAACCTCGAACATATCGCTCAGTTGGGTGATTTGCGCGGAGCGGTGTGCCTGGATGTAATGAAAAATACGTTTTTTGCGCTGATGACTGAGCAATCGCGCCCTCTCAGTGATGTTATTCATGCTCATAGTCGCAAATCCTACCATCGGTTTCGGCACCGCGCCAAGGGCGACGCACGACCAGCGTAGCATGGTAACCTGTGCGGTTTTGTGCAGCATGAGGCACCACAGCCCAGGTTACGCGCAGATGTCATGGTTAAACTTATGCCTTCGCCGACATCGCCCGTTCCAGTAAATGGCCTTCGATTGCGAACGTCTCGGCCATCCGCCAACGTTGGTGGAGAATTCCTGATCGACACCGGTAGAACGACCCAGCCACCGAACGGTTCAGTCCGTGCGGTTCCGATCCCCGACGGCCAGGAAATTCGCTAACACCCGCCCGGTCGCTACGCCATCAGGCCCCATCAACGCGAGGTGCCCACAGCCACCGATCTGTACCAACAGAGCATCAGCCAGATGTTCCTTGGCGAACTGCGCATGCTGAAAAGGTACACTCGCATCGTAGCCGCTGTGCAAAACGAGGGTAGCCGTGCGAATACCTTTGAGCGTCTGCGGTGCCAGGCTCGCAATCTGCCGTACGTCGTTGTCGTACCCGCGTTGGCGATAACGCAACGGCACGCCACCATCGAACGCTGCTTGCAACAGGCGGCGCTGCGTGGGCGATGCCAGAATCGCGTCGATGCAGGCCGCCTCGTCGGGGCCGTCGTAGCTCGCCCACACCGCCGCCCGTACCGCGACAGATGGGACATAATGCAACAGCCGGTGCGACACCCAGAAAAAGAAGCTCTGAAATTGGTGGGGTACCCACGAGGTCCCAACCACCGCCTCTTCGACCAGATCGGTGACCGCATTCGGGTGTGTGATGGCCGAAAGGAGCACCAACCGGCTAACGCGTGCTGGATGCTGCCTGGCGAACGCCAGGGCAACTGGCCCACCCATCGAATGGCCGAAGAGGGCAACCTGCGCGATGCCCAGTTCATCGAGTAGGGCGGCAAACAGGTCAGCCTGCTGGGCGAAGGTGCGACCGCTTTGCAGCGGGGTGCCCAGGTAGCCAGGCCGCGACGGCGACAGCAGCGCAAAGTCTGCATCGAGCAGTGGGGCATATGCACGCCATCCATCGGACCCACCGGGGGCACCATGCACCAGCAATACCACCGTACCCTCCCCCACGAGTTGATACTCGACGGCACCCAGTGCCGTGCGCACACGATGACTGCCACGCCGCACCCGCCGTAACTGCGCCAGCGTCCACCGCCGAAAAAGGCCTCGGCCCGCCCATAGCCCTAGCATTAACACCGCACCGACCGGCAAAAACCATCGGCTAGGCCTCCGATGCATGCTCAGGCTCGCCCTTCCGTTCGCGGCGTAACCGTATCTGTGCTAGCCGCTCCCGCACAATCTGCCGAAGCTCTAACTCGCGCAAATACGTCCAGAGCGCGTCATCGCCGCTATCGGCGCGCACCAATGCAACTGCCAGCCCCGGCAGATGCACCAGCCCGGGATGCACCAGGTAACGTGGAGACCACTCCGGCGAGAATTTGTTCTTGAAGTCGTACAGGCCTTTGAAGTTGTAGACCTGGTTGAGGTGCTCGAACAGGTAGTGGATGCCCCGCTCGATTGCCGGGTCATCTGCCTTCTCGCCAACCCCTGCCAACGCCACCAAGCCCAGGTTGAAGCTGTCGTAGCCCTGTTCCTGCGCCCACT
>CAYSVE010000683.1:0-3451 GCA_964434365.1 uncultured Anaerolineaceae bacterium
ATAGAACCGGTATCGCCCGCGCCACCGTCCTGGGCGCACACGACCGAAAAGCTGAGAAGAAGTATTGCGGCAATCAGGAAAAGACGTTTCATGTGTGGTCTACTCCATTGTGAAAGACGTAAACCACTATAACGAACTCAACCTAGCATGAACACTATTTTTGGTGATTTTTTACAAAATTCGTGCAAAATCGATCGAATTGGTCATGTGCAGGGCATGCCCTGAAATTGGTCGTATGTCGACTGGATTGGACTTAGCGCGGTCTGTTTCAATGGGCCGAAATGGACATTACCAATTGGGGATAGACACTCATGGATTACCTGAAGCGCGAAAAAACGGCGATGCGGCGCAGCGACCGGGCCGTCGAAGACGAGGCGTGGATCAAAGGGTTTTTGAACACCGCCGCAGTTGGCACGTTGGCGACGGTTCATGAGGGGCAGCCCTTCGTGAACACCAACATTTTCGTCTACGAGGAGGTCACACACAGCGTTTACCTCCACACAGCGCGTGTGGGCCGCACCCGTGCCAACATCGATACCAACCCACGCGTGTGCTTCAGCATCATGGCGATGGGGCGCATACTCCCCGCAGACGACGCGTAGCAGTTCAGTGTGGAGTACGCCGGGGTGACGGTTTTCGGCGACATCGAGATGGTGGAGGACGGCGAAGAGGCCAAGCGGGTGCTGCAACTGTTGATGGACAAATACGCGCCGCACCTCGTAGCCGGTGAGGACTATCGCCCACCCGTTGATGAGGAACTCCCCCGTACGGCGGTGTATCGGCTGCGCATCGAAAGCTGGAGCGGCAAGAAAAAAGAGGTCGAACAGGATTTCCCCGGCGCGTTCTGGTACGACGAGGACCCGCTGCTGGCCTCGGTGCGTGATCGTTAGGAGCATCGAAGAGCGCAAGAATATACAAGACACGCGGCCCACCGCCATGACACACTAATCCCATGTCGGGAAGGGGCACGCGAACCCGTTTTCGCACCACCTAACAGAGCGTTTACGATCACGGAGACGAACATCCATGCAAGACTTTTCCTCGCCGCGCGCGGCCTTCCTCGCCGGTATGAAGGACACGATTCCGCTTATCCTGGGTGCGCTGCCGTTCGGGATCATCTTCGGTGCGCTGGCCGTCAACAGTGGCCTTTCGGTGATGGCCGCGATGGGCTTCTCGTTGTTTGTGTTTGCGGGGTCGGCGCAGTTTATCGCCGTGGGCCTTGTGGCCGAGAGCGCGGTACTCGGCATCATCGTGTTGACGACGTTCATCGTCAACTTGCGGCACGCGCTGTATGGTGCCACCCTCGCGCCCTATGTGCGTAAACTGTCGCAGCGCTGGATGGTGTCGTTGGGCTTTTGGTTGACGGATGAGACCTTCGCAGTAGTTATCCGCCGCTTTATGCTCAACGGCCCCGGCGAACACGGTCGCTGGTACTGGTTGGGGTCGTCGGTGCTGATGTACACCAACTGGCAGCTATGCACGCTGGTGGGGGTGGTCGCGGGTAGTCAATTCGAAGACGCGGCGAGCTGGGGCCTCGATGTCGCGATGTCGGTGACGTTTATCGGTATCGTCGTCCCGATGATCGTCAACCGCCCGATGCTGGTGTGTGCCGTCGTTGCGGGGGTATCGGCGGTAGTGCTGCACAGCCTACCACACAGCCTGTGGATCATCGCCGCAGCACTGTTGGGTGTCGCTGCGGGGATACTCGCCGAAACGTACACACCCCAACCGCAGAAACCCGCCCGGACTGTGCAGGAGGTCGCCTCATGATTACGCCCTGGGAAATTGCACTCATCGCCGGGATGACGGCCGTCACGTTTGGGGTGCGCTACGCCACCCTGGCGATGGTGGGACGCACGCCGCTGCCCCTGACGGTGGAACGCGCGCTAAAGTACGTGCCGGTGGCGGTGCTCACGGCGATCATCGTCCCTGCGACGCTGATGCCCACGGGCGACATCGACGTGAGCTTCGGCAATGCCTATCTGGTCGCGGGGTTGGTGGCGGTAGGGGTGAGTTGGCGCACCAAAAACCTGTTGTTGACGATCATCACCGGCATGGCGGCGTTCTTCTTGATGCGCATGATTTGACGGTGGGCGAGTCGGGTATTGTGTTCCATTCGGGCGCGGTGCGCATAGACACTGCACTGCGCAGGGGCGAGGCCATGCGCCGTCCGGTGAATACGTTCCTGTGCCCTGTATACGGACACGGCGGTTTGTACAAGCATCGGGAACGTCGGCGATTACCAATGGCCGTTGGCGTTCGCCTCGGTGAGGCCCATGCGATCCATAAAGTCCTCGATCGTTTCGCGGTATACGCGGCGGAAGTTCGGGATGTTCGTCGGCGTCCACCATATGGCGCGGAGGTTCCGTGCGTGCATGGTATTGATGTACAGGATACCCTCGGTGTGCGTCAGGTCGAGGTTTAAAACGCGCGCTTTCGCTTGGGGGTGCACAGGCTGTCTCCTACATGCGATATCTAATCAGTAATGCACGCAGACGAATATCAAACCGTTTTTGCAGGTTGTGCACACTATTGTGGTGTTGCCGCCGGGTGGGTGCCCTGCCGCTCGTAGAACTCGCGCTCGGTCCACCGTTCGGCATTCGCAGCGCGGGCAAAGCCGGTGCGACGGTTGAGGTAGCGGGTGGTAATGGGTGCGGAGAAGGTCTCGTTTGCGAGTGCGAAGTCGTCGATGTGCTGGAAGGTGTGGCGCATCATGGCGATGTGGGCGGGGTCTTTGTAGGCGTTGTTCAGGGCGTCGTGGTTTTCCCAGTAGCTAATGACGATGACTTCCATCGAACTCGCCAGGGTAATTTTGTATTCGATGCACCCCTCGGCGCGGGCAATCACGTCGCCGATGGTCTTCATGGTGCGGATGAACCACCACAGCCCGCGCAAATTACGCGGGCGTAGCGAATTGACGTACAACACCCCTTGGTTATCGGTGAGGTCTACGTGGATGTAGCGCTGCTTGAGGTCAGCGGCGTGGCTCATGGTTATTCCCCTGGTAGTGTATAACAAGTTATGTATGCACTATACGGCAAAACCACGCGTTCGGTGGTGCTTTCTCAGCGACGACTCACCAATTGCGCGACGCGATTAACCGATCGCGGAGGCCCTCGGGCAGGCGGGCGATGATGCGCGCGGCGATTTTGGCATCGGCCCCAACGAGGTAGCGGGCGCGCGGGTTCGGCGCGGTGAGCGCGGTTTCGACGACCTGGGCCACTTTGATCGGTGGTAGGCCGTCCTCGGCGGACTGCGCCGATATGGCTTCGACGCTGTCGATGAGCTTGCCGTAGCGATCGTCGATGGTGGTGCCGGGTTCCGCCCGCAACCGGTCGATGAGGCCACAGCATGTGGTCCAGATGGGTGTTGCGATGGCCCCGGGATAGCACGAAAACGTTTTGATGCCCCACGGGCGTAGTTCGATGCGCAACGCCTACCAGCCGGCCTC
>CAYSVE010000684.1:0-3450 GCA_964434365.1 uncultured Anaerolineaceae bacterium
GGTGCATCGCCAGCACACTTGCAATCGAGACCATGCGCTTCTCGCCACCCGATAAGTGGTGAGGCGCACGGTCGGCTAAATGGGTTGTGCCCGTCAGTTTCAAAGCCTCATCTACACGCTGTGTGATCTCATCCTCTGGCAACCCGATATTGACCGGAACAAAGGCGACATCTTCCCGCACGGTTGGTGAGTAGAGTTGGTCGTCGGAATTTTGGAAGGCCAGCCCAATCGCAGGGTGAAATTTACCGGACTGTATGAATTCGCCGTAGACTGTTACAGTTCCAGAGTTGGGCTTAAGAACGCCGCAGATCGATAGAGATAGCGATGTTTTACCGGCTCCATTTGGTCCAATCAGCCCCACCCGTTCGCCATGCTCGACAGTCAAATTCACGCCGTTTAGCACAGGCGGGCGCGTGGGGTAGGCAAAATGGACATCTGATAATATGAGAGCACTTTCTCCCGCAACGTAGTCGCTCTGACTCATGACCGCATCCCTATCCTTACCTGTTGCACCATAGCCACGCAATCTCATCGCCTTGTACACACGCTCAGCTTGTTCATAGCTACGGATGAGCAGACTCCCCATGAGGCCGGCTAACTGCGTCGCCCCCCGTCTATCGAGCTTCGTCAGTTCGAAGCCGCGTAACTTCATAGCACGTTGCATTCGTGTCAACGCCTCTGCAATCTCGAAGACGTAACGCACGGTGAGCATCAACATATCTGCCAGGATCGCGGGTATCCCCATCGAGCGCAGTGTCGAAACGGTTGTGAGGAATGTTGACGTACCAAATATCACAAGGGAAACAGTCAGAATGGCTACGAAGCGACTCACCACCAAGAGCATGTAGGCAACCCCCTCCGATTGAATACTGAGGAAGCCAAGCTGGAAGATAACCGTTTCGCCTGTGAACAACGGCAAAATTACTATCAACGCCCCCAGGAAAATCCCCGGATAGCGCAAACGTGATAGAAGAAATCGCAACGGGAGGCGCGAAATTATGAAGATACTCGCGGTCACGAGCAGCATGATCGGCACGAGTCGCAAATCTTGGACGAGGGAGAAGCCTAGTATCAGCAAGAACAAACAAATAAATTTGGTTCGTGGGTTCCAGCGATGAATGGGGGAATCGAGGTGTGCGTATTGATCAATATGCAGATGCATTCGCTTCCACCATGTCTGGACGAACACGCAACAGGAACGAAATGATCAGCACTGTAAAGACACCCTCGATAACAGCGAGCGGAAGGTGGGCAATCGTCAAGGTGGTGATGGCAGCGCGCTCGGTTGCCACATCGATGTAAGTGGGGATGCTGGTTACAAGCAGTGTGAATGCGATAAAGGCACTAAGCCCCAGGCCAACTGCGCCGCCGAGAAACGCAAAAATATTTGTGTAGATTGACCCAGTAAGCATAAAACGGTTACGTAGATTGAAGATACCGAATGCCAGCAGAGCAGGTATCCCTAACATGGTTGTATTCACGCCAAGTGTCGTGAGGCCACCATGCTGGAACATCACCGCTTGCAGAAACAGGCCGACGAGGATGGCGGGCACGGCGTACCACCCCAGGACTACGCCAAGTATGCCGTTGAGGACCAGATGGACACTCGTCGGGGGCACCGGGATGTGAACCCACGATGCAACGAAGAAGGCTGCCGTCATCAGCGCAGCTTTAGGCATGTTCGCTTCAGGGTCGGGTTGTTGATTGATCTTGCGTAGTGAAAAAGCGGTCAGTGCCGCTGCTGTGACGTAGCCGCCAATAACGACTTGCGGCGTCAGGATTCCATCGGGGATATGCATTGGCTTCGCCCTTCAGCATTGGCAAATACCCTTAGATGCTATCGCAAGACTTACCAGTTGTAAATGATTGCATCTGTAGCGTACCCCGTTATCATGTTTCCATTTTGGGCCTATTGCGCATGAAGTACAGTGCAGTACCCACAAATCCCCAGGTCACTCCGAGCGACATTATGACGATCTGCCCTATCGAAAATCCCATTGCCGACGATGCATCGGAGGCGGCTTGTACGCTTGCCCCACCCGCCTGGGCCACGGATTGCTGTGTTTCGAAAACGACGACATCGCCTTCGGTGCTGAAATCGACATCGCCGATAATAACAACCTCTGACCCATCACTCAGTGTAATGGTGGTCGCCATGCCGTCGACTAGCGGACTCGCCTCCCTCGATGTTGTGTCAGGAATCATATCCTGCGTGATTTCTACGTTGATGAGACCGCCATGCCCGGCCTTGCGCACCTGAATATCCCAAAAGCCTTCGATAGTGTAATCGGGCACAAATGTGTATGAGCCATTCTCGTCCATAACGCCCGTTGCCCAGGGGTTGATAAGGTCATCGGGCGCAAAGATAACCACAGCAGCATTGTCCAGCACTTCCCCCGTGTCGAATGCAGCCGTGACTGTAATCTCTCCCGTGGTCGCATCGGTCGTGTGGGAAATGCGAACACCATGCGCATGTGTTGGCATGGTGCTCACGAGAACAATCCAGGCTGCGAAAAACATTTTCGCAAGCTGTTTCATAAAAGTGCTATCCTAATGCTTTCTCGAAGCAATGTCCTTCACCAGTATGCCCCAGCGACGGCAGAACATTGATGAACATTTGATAATCTTCTTCGGCAAGGGACATCTCAAGTTCACTCAGCGATACGTCAACGACGCCATCTGCCGCGATGGCAGCAAACATATCAAACCCGGGAGCCTCGGCATTGAGAGAGTCTTCTAGCGGCGTGTCAGCATCGCCAAAGATGTGGTCGAAGTGGAAGGTCAATTCAACATCACCGGTACTTTCCGCGGCGAGGACCCCTTTACGTTCATCACCAACGAATGCCCCACATGTATAAGTGAAGTCCTCCTCGATCCGCATCACGAAATCGATGGTTTCTCCACCTTGTTCTGCGACGCCATCAATGACGAGGGAATACCCTTCGATGTCCCCTTCATCGGCTGGGGTCATCATCCATCCAATAGCATTATAGAATCCCTCAGGTGCGTCCTCAACGTCGCCAACGAGGATCGTGTCTGCATCCGCATCACCTGCCGCCAAATCGACAATAATTTGCCCCGGTAACCCGACCATCTGTCCGCTACGTGTCAACTCGCCACCAAACGGATCGTAGGGGGGCGTCGTTTGGTGAGCACGAACATTCGAAAGGGACACCCAGATGTGGTCGAAGCTGATATTCCAGCCATCTTTTGAGACGAAACCCTGCCGTACGAAATCCTCACCATTCGCACGGAATTCGAGTGTACCGCTGGCATCGTCTTGCGCCATCACCACCGACGCACCGAGTATAAATGGGAACAGCAGCACCGCAATTCTACGCATTGTCCTTGATCCTTCCTAGAAGTTCTTGTGTACAACGGACTTACAGCGCATAGTATTGCACATGTAATTTTTTACAACAAGCCATAACTGATCAAAAGATTCGTCCG
>CAYSVE010000685.1:0-3443 GCA_964434365.1 uncultured Anaerolineaceae bacterium
AGAACAAGCGGTCGTCAAATTCGACCCACAGCCGAAATCGTTCATCGAATCTGGCCGCGAAAAAGTTTGCGTCTGCAACCTGAACGATTACGAGGCCAAAACCGGAATATTTCCGGGCGGTAGACAGCACTGCCGTGATACGCTCGATACAGATTGTAGAACGAGAGGACATGCAGTGAGTAACCCGATTCCACCACCCAAGCCACCGTTGAAGCGTAAACACATCTTTAGCGTCCGTCTGACATCAGTCGAGCGCGATGCTATCAAGGGGCTTGCCCAACAGATGAATGTGTCGTCTTCACAGCTTGTTCGTCATTTTATGATGCAAGCCATCGCGTATTATCAGCAGAAGGAGGGATAATGGCCGAACCTCACAACAAACCTGAAAATGCACAGCATGATGACGAAGTTGACCGGTTCGACGAAGCCCAGCCGTTCCTCCAATTGCTCGCTAATATTCTTTCCCAGATGAGCGGTGAACCAGAAGCTGATGACGCAGAAGAGAAAGTGAACGAACAGGAACAGGCTGCGGGATAGTTGCTGTATCCCGTAGCAGCACCCCAGAATTGGGACTGGACAGAGGCAAAACCTCATGCAGTTGTTTCAAAAGAACGGACGTTTATGAGAGCAGCAATATATTCCCGTGTATCACACGAAGAAAAGGTCGAAGGTTGGAGCCTGGACGCACAACATGAACTGTGTCTTGCACTGGCAGCACAGCGAGGTTGGACGGTCGCGCCACAGCACATTCACTTCGAACCGGGACGATCTGCTAAAACCGATGCCCGCCCTGCTTTTCAGCGTATGATGAGGCAGGCTCGGGCGAAGCAGTTCGATCATATTATTGTCCATAAGCTGGATCGCTTCACGACCGCAACCGAAAGCACCCACACCGCAGTACCGGCTATTTCTGGGATGAGGAAGACCTCGACCGGCTGAAGGCGATGTTCGATGCCGATGCCAACCAGGTAGACATCCTGCGATCCTTCCCGGACTATCTGTGGCGGGCACTCACCCAACGGATGCGCTATCACTACGGCAAAGGACGGTGGAAATCGTACAAGGGGCGGAGGTATCCCAGGCGATTGATCGCGGCATCGGCATCTGTTTGGTCGACCAGATCACTTCCATCAATGTCGAAATACATAAGTCCGACATCACTGTCGACAGCCTGTCCGATGCGATTCATGATAGAAGCAGCATCCTGTGGAGTGACCACGTCGTCACCATTCGTATCCCAGGGAAAGTAAGTCACATCGTCACTATCGATACCTTGGCCCTGGCTCTGATTATTGTCTTCGGACGTCTCGGCAAGTTGTTCGTTAGGGTCGACGATGGCACATAGGTACATTACGTCGACCGATTGGTGATTGTCACCCGTCTGGGGTAGGTCGGTTGCTACCGAGTCGGTGAACAACACGCTCCGATTGAGGTCGATTTCTAGAACCGCGCTTATCTCCTCACCAAATGCCATATCAGGTATCGGCAAGGTGCTAATCAAATGCAATCCAGCGTTGCATGTCGGACTGTCTGTGTAGTAGATATTCACCACGTTCTCTTCGTAGTTGGAATCCCCCTGGTTGGCCATTGTGAGCGAGATGCTCACATGCCCACCGCGCATGTGATCTGGCGTGGCATCGAAGGCCAAAAGCAGCAAATCGGGATTCTGGTTTTCTATCGCGCCGATGTCTACTGCACCCGCGACGACACGCGCTTGGCCTTGCTGATCGATGGAGATAGGTTCGGAGGTGTTGCTGTTAGCGTCGAGGTCTAGAGCATCTATCGGCAGTGGGGTCGCATCCCCGGCGTTGATGGCAGGGCTGTCGGCGATGAGCGCGTGACCGTGCTGAAGATGCCCGCGCCTTCTATCGCAGAATTCGAGCCAACGATATTCATCACTCCCCTCCATATCACTTAATCCCACACAAATTGCGGATGAGCCAAAACTGGGGGTAGACTACGCACAGTTTGAAAATAATTGTGGAGTGCTTTGAATGAGCGAGTCGCTAATCATCCGTTAGCAAGCCCTGGTCAGCGTGGGCGTTGCGAACCAACAGCACGCTACCGACGCTCTGCACCAGTTCGTTGAGTCGCTGGCCATAGGCTTCGGCGTCGCCGTCCGCCGGTAAATGCATGCCCAAAATGGTGAAATCGGCATCGGCACTATACTCACGAATCACCTCCGCTAACGGCTGCTGTCGATCCCTCCGCACGACGACCACAGTCTCCGTGCGTGCCACACGCGCCGCCTTGACAATCGAATCCATGTGTGTTCGCGTAGGCTCAATGCCATCTTCGCTATCCACAAAGCGCAGCAGCCGAACCGTGGAAGACTCCCACGAGCGGTGCCGCGAAATGAAGTACGCAAGTAGCAACATCAGGTCTTCGTTGCCACCGCGCCCTCGCCACCACACGTGGATGACCCGACGGTTCCCGAACCCGCGCACGTCATCGTAATTGAGGAATATCACGGATTTCTTGAGGTGAACCAGACGCAACAGTAGCGCCATTTGCTGGGTTCGACCCTTGTGAAAACGGCTCCAGCCAAACAGTATTGTGTTGCTTTCTAGATTGCCGACACCATGTGCCTGCGCAGTGGTCAAGACCCCGCTCTGGAAGTTCTCAACAACGTCTGCCTTGGCAAACGCCTTCATGTTGTTTTCTCTAATGTATCGGTTGATCCCCTTTTCGGCGGTTTCGCGCAACTGCTGAGTCTGTGCGGTCGGCTCTGGCTGAACAATCAATTGAATAAACGTTACGACACCCTGACCCAAACTGAGCCAATCTGATACCTCAACTAGTGCACGGCGGTTGTGCGGTTGCCCCGTGAACACCATGAGATTAAGACGCCAGTTCTTGGGGTCAGATTTCACCTTAGTCTCCAGATTGAGCAGCGCAAACCGCGCCAGCGCAAACCAGATACCACTGCCGACGTCGCCCCATGTGCGACCGATGTGTCGCCGTTGCAACGCAGAGAATACCGCCAGACTAATCACGATCGCGATGATAGTCGCGGTTGGACTAATGAGGAACATCGTGCCGTAACACCCAAGCGCCCCTAGCAGGCTTACCCAGAATGGGACGCGGAAGCGCGGGCGGTAGCTCGGATTATTAACCAGTCTCTCGATGCCAGCCGCGAGGTTCACCATGCCATAGGTATTCAAAAAAAACATTGAGATAATCGGCGCGACTACATTGAGTTCCCCTGCCCAGATCACACCAAACGTGATTGCGCCAGTGAGCAATACAGCCACGCGCGGCTCGGTTTTACTGCCGAGGTTGGCGCTCATCCACCTGGGCACGACGCCATCGTATGAAATGGCTTGCAGCGTGCGCGGCGCAGCCAAAATACTGCCCAAGGCAGAGGACAGCGTGCTTGCCCAAACTCCTGCCAGAATAATCGGCTGGAAGAACGATACCCGTTGCATCGCAAGGTTATCCGT
>CAYSVE010000686.1:0-3442 GCA_964434365.1 uncultured Anaerolineaceae bacterium
GGTGCCACCGACGCCCTACTGGGCACGCAAGAGCTACCTGGGGAACTTCGTGTGGGTGCGGCTGCGCCCGCTGTTTGTGGAAACCGACGATTGGGTGAGCTACGACCTGAACAGCTACGATAATGACGGCATTTGGTCTGTCCATCGTGAGGAAATCGAAAGCTTTATCGATCATGTTGAAGCAATCGATGCACGCCTGATTGTTGTGATCTTCCCGTTGATGGCGGAGCCGGTGCGTAGTGTGCCCTATGTCGACCGCGTGGCACAGGTCTTCGAGGCACGCGGCCATACCGATATTCTGAAGCTGTTCGAAGCCGCCAACGCATGGCCGCTGGAAGACCGGATCGTCTCGTTGCGAGATACGCACCCGAGCGTGGCCTTCCACGAATTCGTTGGTAAGGAACTCTACCGACAGTTCTTCGAATCTTAGAGAAGATCGTTCCAGGCAGCTAAGGAGGAACGAGTTTGAGCAACAAAGCAACCCGTGAGGCTATTCGCTGGCTTGTCGTTATCGCCGCGTTATCGGCGTTTTTTGCCGTTTGGGCCGCTCTCAGGCCGCCGCCGCTTTCCAGCGCCCGCGCCGAAATCACCCTGCCCGATGATTACCGCGATGGCCTCGTCCACTACGCGACGGTAGGCCGCTCAGATTTCCGCAGCCGCGATATTTGGATCACCGAAGCCGCTGCCGAAATCGCAGGGCTGAACACCACCGCCACGATGCCCGATGGCACGCGCATCGTCATCGAAGAGTACCCGGTAGACCGGACCGGGAGTATCATTCGCGGGGGGGGGCCGCTCTCGGTACACATGGCCGAAAAACGATCCGATTGGTCCGCGGCGGCCTACGAGGACGACCATCGCGCGGGCGAGTGGAACTTCTTTGCGTTTACCCCCAACAGCGGCCAACAAACCGGCGAAGTCGTGAGGCCATGCTTCACCTGTCACCTCTCTGCGCCAGATAAAGACTTCCTGTACAGTAAAGACTTGCTGGAGGCCTTCAGCATCACGGGTGAGGTTCAGCAGGGCTTCTGTAACCGGCCAGACCGCTTCCCGTGTAACTAAACTTATTCAGGAGCTAAATCCATGCTGCTCGCAATCGACATCGGCAACACGAACATTCACCTGGGCCTGTGGCACAGCAATCGCTGGCAACTGACGTGGCGTGCCCGCACCGTACCAGACAAAATGCCCGACGAATATGCGGTGCTCGTGCGGAACTTCCTCGCAAGCGCCGACCTCGGCTACCGCGTCGTAACCGGTGTCATCATCAGTAGTGTAGTGCCGACCCTCCCCGCCGCCATTGCCGATATGGTGAAAAAGTACATGGAGCTAGACCCGCTCATCGTCACCCACGATACCGATACGGGTGTCCAAATCCGCATCGACCAACCTGCACAGGCTGGTGCCGACCGTATCGTGAACTCGGCAGCAGTCGCGGCTTTGCACGGTGGTCCCGCGCTCGTCGTCGATTTTGGGACGGCAACCACCTTCGATGTTGTATCGGAGCATGGTGACTACTGCGGCGGGGCTATCGCGCCGGGTATCAACGTGGCTGCCGATGCACTCGTGAGCCACGCAGCGCGCCTCCACAAAGTGGACCTGGTGCCGCCGCCATCGCCCATCGGCACGAATACGATTCACGCGATGCAATCTGGGTTGTTCTGGGGTTATGTGGCGCTTGTCGAGGGGTTGGTGCGGCGCATTACCTCGGAGATGGACACCGACAAAACGGTGAAGGTCATCGCGACGGGCGGGCTTGCAGTGTTGTTCGATCAACATTCCAACGTGGTCGACGTGATCGAGCCAGACCTTACGCTTGAGGGGTTGCGTGTCATCTACGAGCGTAACCGGTAGGCAATAAAAAAAGCCTACTACTTTATGTTGTAGGCTTTGTGTGCTCCGCCGACTGGATTCGAACCAGTGACCCATCGGTTAACAGCCGATTGCTCTGCCGCTGAGCTACGGCGGAATATTGCAACGTCCAAAAGGATAGTCGGGGTGGGTAGAGGTGTCAAGGGGTAGAATAAGCATTTGCGGCCCTTTTACAACCGGTTACAATGGCGCACCGTCATCTACCGAAATCAACGTGATCCATGCTCGACATTCGCCCGATTATCACCCCAGCCGACCGCCGTGCCTTTCTGCACTTTCCCTGGACGCTCTACCACGATGATGCCAATTGGGTGCCTCCGCTGGTAAGTGCGTGGCGTCGGCAGTTGTGGCACAGCGCCTCGTGGGGCTACCTGCACGGCGAACGCTACGGCGCGTGGCGCGACGGTGAAATCGTCGGCACGGTGACCGCCTTCATCAACCCCCGGCATAACCACCGCTGGAACGAGAATATCGCGTGGTTTGGCTCCTTCGAGTGCATCGACGACACCGAAGTCGCAAATGCCCTGTTGGGTGCTGCTGTCGAGTGGGCGCGCGAGCAAGGGTGCACCGGCATTCGTGGCCCGCAGACGTTCACCGGGCACGAGGAATGCGGCGTTCTGGTGGAGGGGTTCAGTCGCCCGGTTGTGTTGATGGGGTATAACCCACCCTACTATGCGAGCCTCGTCGAGGGGGCGGGGTTTGTGCCAAGTATGGACCTTCACAGTTTTCTCATCGACCGCACCGATGTCACAACACGCGCGTCCGACGAGCGCTTGGCGAAACTCAGCGCTTGGTCACTTCGTGCAGATGATATCGAGGTGTTCACAGCGGAACAGGTCGGCAAGAAGGCCTTCTTCGATGCAGCAAGCGAAATTTACGCTTCGGCGTGGTCGAAAAACTGGGGTTTTGTCCCGCTCACCGATGCCGAGTACCGGGCGCTTGTGACCGAGGTTGGGCACTTCGTGCACGCGAAGATGGCCTTCCTGGTAATGGTTGAGGGTGCCCCTGCCGGGTTTATCCTGGCGATACCCGATCTCAACGAGGTGTTGCACTTGGCACAACCACGACCCGGTAAGCCCGACGCCTTAACCTTAGCGCGTATCCTTTGGCGATGGCACGTTTCGCGGAGCTTTACATGGGCACGCATCCCGTTGATGGGGGTACGGGCGGAGTATCGCCATCGTGGGGTGGATGCGGTGCTGTACGCCCATTTGATGCGTACTTTAGTCTCAAGTGGGTATCAACAGGTCGATTTCGGTTGGGTTCTGGCGTGCAATCACGATATGATGAGCAGTGCCCATAGTTTTGGGGCGCGCCCTTATAAGGTGCATCGGTTTTATGAACGGTCTTTGTGAGGCGAACCATGGCGAAAATCCTAATTATCGACGACGAACATCTTACGATAGAAATGCTCACGCAGTACCTCGAACTCTCCGGTCACGAGGCGGTGGGCGCACTATCCAGTAATCAAGGCCTGGACAAAATATTGTACGAAGAGCCGGATGTGCTGCTGCTGGACATCATGCTGCCCGATATGGGCGGGTTGGACATCTGCCGAGACCTGCGCAAC
>CAYSVE010000687.1:0-3430 GCA_964434365.1 uncultured Anaerolineaceae bacterium
CGTCGTCGGGGGAATCCGCGTAGGCGTATAGATCGAGGCGGCGAATGTGATCTGCCCAGCTTAGCAGTATCTTGAGGTATGTTTCGCGTTCGAAATCCGGTTCGATCATCGGCATTTCGCCCAGGAAGACCTCACCCGCACCCCCATCGATGGAGAGGGTATCGCCCTCGTGCACGACCACATCGCCCACACGAACGAGACGGTTGCTTAGTTCGATGTTGAGTTCCTCGGCCCCGCACACACACGGCACACCAAACTGCCGCGCGACCACTGCCGCGTGGCTGGTTGCGCCACCCCGGCTGGTGAGGATGCCCTTGCTGGCGAGCATACCATGTACGTCATCTGGCTTGGTTTCTGGCCGCAACATGATGACGCTCTTCCCGGCATTGCCCCACTTCTCGGCGAGGTCGGCGTCGAAGGCGACGATACCCACCGCCGCACCCGGCGAGGCGTTTACGCCTTTGGCGAGGCGCCGCCCGCCAGCCTTCGCTGCATCTTTCGCGTCGGGGTCGAACTGCGGATGCAGTAACTGCGACACCTGCGTCGCGCTCACACGCTTGACGGCCTCTTTGCGGTCGATGAGACCTTCGTCGGCCATTTCCACCGCAATGCGAATGGCCGAGCGGGCCGTGCGCTTGCCGTCGCGGGTTTGCAGCATCCACAACTTGCCTTGCTCGATTGTGAACTCGACGTCCTGCATTTCGCGGTAGTGCTTTTCGAGGATGTCGCAGATGTCGACGAATTCTCGGAACACCCCCGGCATATCATTTTCTAGCCGTGCAATCGGCTCGGGGGTGCGGATGCCCGCGACCACGTCTTCGCCCTGCGCGTCGATGAGGTAATCGCCGAAAAGCACACGTTCGCCGGTGGCCGGGTTTCGGGTGAACGCCACGCCCGTGCCGCTGTTGGTGCCGATGTTGCCGAACACCATCGTCTGCACGTTCACCGCCGTCCCGAGATTGTGCGAAATCCCCGCAGCGTTACGGTAGTCCACTGCGCGTTTGCCGTTCCAGCTCTTGAAGACCGCTTCCACGGCCAGCCGCAGTTGCTCGAATGGGTCCTGCGGGAAGGTGCTGCCGACCTCTTCGCGGAAGAGCACCTTAAACTGTTCGGTAATCTGTCGCCACTCGGCGGCGGTCAGGTCTGTGTCGGATGCAACGCCTTTTTGCTGCTTCACTTCCGTGAGGTAATCCTCGAAGACTTCGTCGTCGATGCGCATGACGACGGTGCCGAACAACTGCACCAAGCGGCGATAGCTGTTGAACACGAAGCGCTCATCGTTGGTGAGCCGCACCATGCTCTCGGCGACGTCGTCGTTCATGCCCAGGTTGAGGATGGTGTCCATCATACCTGGCATGGAGAACTTCGCGCCGCTGCGCACCGACACCAGCAGCGGATTGTCCTTGTCGCTAAACGTTTTACCCGTCGCCGTTTCGATCGCCTTCAGGCTCGCGAGGACTTGATCCCACACGCCAGCGGGGAGGGTTTCGTTGTTTTGTAGGTAGGCGTTGCAGGCTTCGGTACTCACCGTGAAGCCCGGCGGCACCGGCACCCCGATGCGCGTCATCTCGCCGAGGTTGGCCCCTTTACCGCCCAACAGCGCGCGGACCTTCTCCCAATCACCCCCGACGTTGCCTTGTGCGATGCCGACATCGCTGAAGAGATATACCCACCGCTTGCCATCGGTATTGGGGGCGGCGAGTTGGTTGCTTGCATCCAGAACAGTGTTGACCATGACGACCTCCAGGTGAAAAAATTTAGTTTTTTGTAGCGATACATTGCCGGGGTGGCGCACAAATTCGTAGCCCTGGCGAGCGGCCAAAAGGCCGCCCCTACATCACACGGTTTGCATAGGTTTGTAGGGGCGCACTTCTGCGCGCCCGCATCGTTGGCAGACTGCCTACTTGCACGGCAACCCGTCTCATGTTTATCGTCTCATCTACAGCCCACCAGCAATATTGACGTTGCTCCGTAACCCGCCATGACGGATGTAACACCCCCAATTTGTGACAAACGGCGGCCCCACACAGGACAAAGGGCAAGGGCCAACGTGGCCCAAACGCGAGACACTTATTGAAATTGTGCTTATTAAGGGGTGGTGACTATATGTATAAAACACTAGACGCGAACGAGGCCGTCGCGCGTGTCGCGTATAAACTCAACGAGGTCATCGCCATCTACCCAATTACGCCTGCTTCGCCTATCGGCGAGTGGGCTGACGCGTGGATGAGTGCTGACCAACCCAACCTGTGGGGCACGGTGCCCTCTGTCGTAGAGATGCAGAGCGAAGGTGGCGCAGCGGGTGCGGTCCATGGGGCGTTACAAGCTGGCTCGCTAACGACGACGTTTACCGCGTCGCAGGGCTTGCTGCTGATGATACCGAACATGCACAAAATCGCCGGTGAACTCACGCCGACGGTGTTTCACATCGCGGCGCGGAGTGTGGCCGCACAGGCGTTGTCCATCTTCGGCGACCACAGCGACGTGATGGCCGCCCGCAACACCGGTTGGGCGATGCTCGCTGCGTCCTCCGTACAGGAGGCACACGACTTCGCGCTGATTTCCACGGCAGCGACGCTGCGCACGCGGGTACCGTTCTTGCACTTCTTCGATGGCTTCCGCACCTCGCACGAAATTTCGAAGATCGACCTGCTAGAAGACGACACGCTGCGGGGCCTCATCAGCTTCGATGACATTCTCGCGCATCGCGAGCGCCGTATGTCGCCAGATAACCCGTTCATCCGTGGGACGGCGCAAAACCCCGATGTGTTCTTCCAGGCGCGCGAGTCGGTGAACCTATTCTACGAGCGCACCCCGCAAATCGTGCAGGAGATCATGGACGAGTTTGCGGCGCTCACCGGGCGGCAGTACAAACCGTTCGATTATGTGGGCGCGCCAGACGCCGAAAAAGTCATCGTGTTGATGGGCAGCGGCACCGAAACCGCCCACGAAACCGTGGATGCCCTCAACGCAGCAGGCGAGAAGGTGGGCGTGCTGAAGGTGCGGTTGTATCGCCCGTTCGATGTGGCGCGTTTTGCCGAGGCCTTGCCGCAGACAACCCGCGCGATTGCGGTGCTCGACCGCACCAAGGAGCCGGGCAGCGCGGGCGAGCCGCTTTACCTCGATGTGGTGAACGCGCTGCACGAAACCGCCGAGACCATGCCGACGATCATCGGCGGGCGTTACGGCCTGTCGTCGAAGGAGTTCACCCCGGCGATGGTGAAGGGCATCTTCGACCACCTCGATGAGGCCGCACCGAAGCGGCACTTCACGGTGGGTATCGAGGACGATGTGACGAAACTCAGCATCCCCTTCGACCCGAACTTCTCCACGGAGCCGGAAAACGTGGTACGCGGTGTGTTCTACGGCCTCGGCAGCGACGGCACCGTCGGCGCGAACAAGAACTCCATCAAGATCATCGGCGAGAACA
>CAYSVE010000688.1:0-3425 GCA_964434365.1 uncultured Anaerolineaceae bacterium
GGATTGCGGGCCTCCAGCCCGATTTCCTGCGCGTTGGCTGCAACGCGCTCTACAGCCGCCACTACTTCGTTGCCGGGGTGGTTCTCGTCGGCCTGGGTGAGGGTGAGGCTATGCGCGACCTTCCCGGCCTCACCCTGGCGTACGAGTTCGGCTCCCCGGCGGATGCCGAGGCGCGACGATGGTTGCGGCGCGTGCGGCCCTTCGAGGTGCGGCCTTACGAGCTGCCCGAGTACGCGCTGGATGCGGCGCGGTTGGGCGAGGCCGACGCGGCCCTCGTCGATGCGACGACGGCCCGGTTGTATCTGCGAGAACATCCCGACTGGAACCCACACACCACGCAGATCACGAATCGATGGTATACGGTGGTCACCCGCGCCGACCGGCCAGACATCCTCAACGTGATAAATGACGGGTTGCAGGCATTGCACGAAGCGGGTAGGCTTGACGCCATCCTGGACGAGTGGCTATAGGAGGCGCACCATGCACATCAAACGCGCAGATGACGTGCCGTCGGTCGCCACACCGCACGGCGAACTCATTCACGAGCTTATCGGCAAATCCATCGGCGGGGGCATCAACCACAGCATCGCGAAGATCACGCTGCCGACGGGCAAGGCGTCGCGCAAGCACTATCACCCAATCGCCGAAGAGAGCTACTACATCCTCAGCGGCACGGGCGCGGTGAAGATGGACGACGACCGCACCGAGGTGCATTCCGGCGACGCGATTGCCATCCCGAAGGCGGTGGTGCATCAGATATTCAACACCGGGGGCACGCCGCTGGTCTTTTTGGCGATTTGCGCCCCACCCTGGACCCCCGACAACAGCGTGTACCTAGATTAGCCACTGGAATGCGCATCGGCATCGACGCCCGTATGCCCGCCTATCGAATGGGCGGCATCAGCACCTACGTTCGGCACCTCGTGACCGAACTCGCGAAAATCGACGACGACAACCACTACATGGTGTTTCAACATCGTAAGCTTCACGGGCGTTTGAGTGCGTCCTTGCCGACGGCGCGTCTGTGGACGCCCTGCCATCATCGCATCGAGCGGACGGCCCTTTCGGTGGAGCTTGCGCCGCACAACCTGGATGTCTTCCACAGCCCGGACTTCATCCCGCCGCGCCGGGGTGCGCGCAGGCACATCATCACCGTGCAGGACCTGGCTTTTTTGCACTATCCGCAGTTCATGACTACCGACAGCCGCCGCTATTACAACGATCAGATCAAATGGGCCGTGCAGCACGCCGACCACATCCTCACCATCAGCGAGGCGACCAAACGCGATGCGATCGAATTGTTGGGGGTGCCAGAGGAAAAGATCACGGTGCATTTACTGGGCGTCTCGGAGAACTTTTCGCCGCAGCACGCCGCCGAGTGCGACCGGGTACGTGCCGCGCTGCACCTGCCGCCGTCGTACTTTCTGTTCGTGGGCACCTTCGAACCACGTAAAAACCTGCCCGGCCTGCTGCAAGCCTACCGCATCGTGCGTGATGCCATCGACGACGCGCCGCCGTTGGTCCTCGCAGGGAACCCCGGCTGGCTGTATGGGGATATTTTCGATAAGGTGGAGGCTCTGCACCTGACCGAGCACATTCTGTGGCGCGAGGCCATCGCACAAGCCGACCTGCCCGCACTGTATACGATGGCGACCGCCCTGCTGATGCCATCGCACTACGAGGGGTTCGGCTTCCCGGCATTGGAGGCGATGGCCTGCGGTACCGTGCCCATCGTCAGCGACCGGGCCTCGCTGCCCGAAGTGGTTGGGGATGTCGGGTGCCTTGTGGACCCTGACACGCCGGAGCACATCGCCGCGGCGATGCAGCACGCCCTCACCCATGCCGATTGGCGCACCGCACAAGAGGCGGCTGCGATCGAACGGGCAGCGGGCTTTGGCTGGCGCACGACGGCGGCAATCGCGTGCGCCGTGTACCTGATGGAGTAAACGAATTCATGCGTATTTTGATGGTGACCGCTAATCTACCCTATCCGCCGCAATCGGGCGGGGCACTGCGCGGCTATGGCTTGCTCAAGGGCCTGCACGATGCCGGGCACGCCGTCACCTTGTTGAGCTTCGCCGATGGCACCATCGATTTGGACACGACGCCCCTGCCCAACCTGTGCGAACAGGTGGAAACCGTGCCGATGCCCCACCGCGCCACGACCGACCGCCTGCGCGACATCGTCACCACCCAGCAGCCCGACATCGCCCGCCGCCTCGACACCGACGCGATGCACACCGCCCTCAGCGAGCGGTTGCGCGCCTTACAATACGAGCTTGTGCAGTTCGAGGGCATCGAGGTCGCGAATTATCTATTCACGGCGAAGGCCACCCAACCGGCGATCATAACGGTGTACGATGCCTTCAACGCGGAGGCCGCGCTGCAACGACGCATCGCGCAGGTGGATCGCAGTAACCCACGGCGATGGCCTGCCGCCGCCTACTCGATGATTCAGGCCGGGCGCATCGAGGGTTTCGAGCGCCGCTTAGGTGACGTCGCCGACGCGGTCATCGCCGTTTCGGCGGAGGATGCCGACGAACTACGACAATACCGAGATGACAACTGCGTGTATGTCGTCCCGAACGGCATTTTCACCGAGGGGTACCAACCCGAAGACAGCGCATCCTCGGTGGAGCTGGGGTCGAATGCACTGGTGTTCACCGGAAAGATGGACTACCGCCCGAATGTCGATGCGGTGTTATGGTTTGCCGATGCGGTACTGCCTAGCATCCGCGAGCAGGTCCCCAATGCCGTGTTCTACATCGTCGGCCAAAAGCCCCACCCGCGCCTCGATGTGCTGCGGGGTCGCGACGGTGTCGCGATTACGGGGTGGGTGCCGGGCGTGCTGCCCTATTTACAGGCGGCGGCGGTCTTCGTTGCGCCCTTGCGGATGGGCAGCGGCACACGGCTGAAGCTGCTGGAAGCGATGGCTGCCGGTTGCGCCGTCGTCGGTACGGAGGTCGCGGCATCGGGTTTGCAGTCGGTGACCGGCTTCCGCACCGCCGATGACGCCAACTCGATGGCGGCAGCGGTGATTCATCTGCTGCAAAACCCCGACGAACGGGCGGCACTCCGCGAGCAGGCGCAAGCCTATGTTCGGCAGCACTACGACTGGCGCGTGTTGGTCCCCAAACTGCTCGATGTTTACCAGGATATAGGCCTTGGTTAAATCGCCGCTGGACCACTTCATCAACGATGAAAAAGCGCTGGCCTTACGTAACCAGAGCATGGCGGAGGTGCTGCATCGGACGCCGTTGCGGCACCGGGTGCGGCATTATCTGCTGCGCGCCCTCGCGACGGCCTACGTCCCGGCCTCGCGCCGCGCCGCTGCCACCGACCGCATTCTGGTGATTCGGCCAGATCACCTCGGTGATGTGCTGCTGACGACCGATCCTGTCGGCGACTTTGATGCAGGCGAATCA
>CAYSVE010000689.1:0-3418 GCA_964434365.1 uncultured Anaerolineaceae bacterium
AATATACCACGACGGTATTGTCGATACCACTGGGTGTACCATGGTGTACTTGTTCGATTGCGTACACAAAGTCATTTAACTTCGCGTAGTCATATGCAAGGTTGAAGTAAGCATTTATTGTTTTGGCCAGGGCGGTTGCCACAGCGGCCCCACTACCCATTCCACTCGCCACAGGAATATCAGATGTCACAGTGATTTCCAGTGCTGGTAAGGTGCCAGCGACTACCGGTCGGAGCATATTTTTGGTAAGGATGACCAATGGCGGGTCATCTTCATGTTCTTCCAACGACGTGATTGTATACTCCTCAGCAAGGTCGGTAGCAATTATGCGAAAATTATCCTGACTTTTGGTGACTGTTGCAGTAGCCTGTAATGCAGCTACAGGGACAGCAATCGCAGGATACCCATACACAACGGCATGTTCGCCGCACAGGATAATTTTCGCTGGCGCACTGACCGTCGTCATTTCATCCTCTCCAAGTTGCGCTGGTAGCTGGTGTATACTCTAGCGGAGTCAAGCGAAAAAGGGCAATTCTCTATGGGGCCAATCGTCGCACGCGCGCATCCCAACATTGCATTCATAAAATACTGGGGAAATCGTGACAGTCTACTCAGGTTGCCCGTCAGCCCGTCGATTAGTATGAACCTGGATGGTTTGTACACAGACACCAGCGTCGAATGGGGCGGTGAAGCGGACCAGTTACGACTCAACGGCAACCCTGCCGAGCCATCTGCACTTCAGAGGATGACGCTTTACCTAAACATGTTGCGAGAGCGCTACGATATCAACGCGGCGGCACAGGTAAGCTCGACGAACAATTTCCCGATGGGCGCTGGGATTGCCTCGTCGGCCTCGGCGTTTTCCGCGCTTGCCCTCGCGGCCACGCGGGCCGCTAACCTTGACCTAGATGAGCGGACGCTCAGCACATTGGCGCGGTTGGGGTCCGGGTCGGCGTCGCGGTCGATACCCGGCGGTTTTGTCGAGTGGCACATGGGTACTTCGCATGAGACATCTTTTGCCGAGAGCTTCACCTCTGCGGACCATTGGCAACTCGCCGATGTGATTGCGATCATCAGTAACGAGCATAAGTCGGTCGGCTCGACGCAAGGGCATGCCCTGGCACCGTCGAGTGAGTTGCAAGGTGCCCGTGTGAATGGTGCTCAACGCCGCTTCGATATCTGTAAGCAGGCTATCATCGACTGCGACTTTGAAGCATTTGCGAACATCGTCGAGCTTGATAGCAACACCATGCACGCTGTTATGATGACAAGCAGCCCTGTGCTTATGTACTGGGAACCGGCGTCTGTGCGACTAATGCATGAGGTGCGCAGGTGGCGGGCCGAGGGTATCGATGTTTGCTACACACTCGATGCTGGCCCTAATGTTCATTGCATTTGTACGTTAGAGTTCGTCGAGACGGTGCGTCGAAGGGTTGAGGCGGTCGATGGTGTGTTAGACACTAAAGTTGCGTATCCTGGCCCCAAAGCACATATCCTCCAGAGTTAGCAAGTTAAGGCATAGCGATTATGTTGGACATTCTCACGTCGAATAGCGGTCTGGCGTCGTTGCTGGCGTTCGCCCTCGTGTTGATCCCCGCGGTCATCATTCACGAGCTGGGTCACTTTCTGGCTGCAAAGTCGGTCGGCATCACAATTTTGGAGTTTGGTATCGGTTTTCCGCCGCGTATTGGTCGGCTGTTTGTGTGGCGTGGTACCGAATTCACGCTCAATCTGCTGCCACTTGGTGGGTTTGTCCGGCCTTTGGGTGAGGATATCGTTAGCCCAAAGGGCGACGAACATGAACTCAGCGACAAGCAAGAGGCCATCGAGCGCGGCATCGAGGACATTAAAACAGTTAATGAAGCGACCCCATTGCAGCGCATCTGGTTTATGTCCGCAGGGGCGCTGTTCAACCTGATTACGGCGTTTTTGCTGTTTATCGTCATTGGGATGATCGGCGTGCCGGAATTCCTCGGGGGCCGGGTGAATGTCGTTTACGTTGAGCCAGACAGCCCGCTTGCTGAAGCCGGATTGCAGACGAACGATGCCATCGAGACCATCGACGGTGATGTGTTCGGTAGCAGCCTCGATTTTCTGCGGCGACTCGATGCCGTCCCGGAGGGTGAAGAGATAGCCATCACGGTTCGGCGAGGCGAAACCAGTGACCTTGTCGAACTCAACTACACCGGTATCGCGCCTGTTGATGCCGAGGACATTTCGTCTTCGGTGCGTGTGATGGCCCTCGTTGAGGGTGCACCTGCCGACGAGGCGGGTATGTTGCCCGGTGACCTCATTACACGATTTAACGACGAACCAGTAACCGACGTTACCCAATTACAACAGATCACGCGCGAGAACGCTGGGACCGTTGTTGACCTGCGTTTGTTCCGCGCCGGTGAGGTCGTCGATGTTTCACTTACCCCGCGCGAAGATCCCCCACCAGGCGAAGGTTCCATCGGCATCGAAATATCGACTGCTGGCGAAAATGCCGGCTTTGGTCTGTTCTTCCAGGAAGGGATTCCACAGCAAACCGTGGTGCAGTTGTCCTTCGGCGAGGCGGTTCGTTTCAGTGTCGCCAGCTTCACCGGGTTGATTCAGGCGATCGTCGAGGTGCCCTCAGGCATTATTCGTGGCACGATCGACCGACAGGCTGCGCGTCCGGTGAGCATCGTAGGGATCAGCCAGGCAGGTGGATTATTCCTCCAACAGAGTATCGAGCAGGATGAGCCGATTCTCATTCTCAATTTCATCGCTGTAATCAGCATTGCCCTCGGCCTTACCAACCTGCTGCCACTACCGGCCCTCGATGGTGGGCGCATCATGTTCGTGCTGCTAGAGATTGTTCGTGGGCGGCCTATCGCACCCGAGCGCGAGGGCCTCGTACACTTACTGGGTTTGGCTTTCTTGCTATCGTTGACCGTGATTTTTGTGATCAACGATTTTCTCAATCCAATCACGAATCTTCTCCGCTAGAAAGGGGTAACAACCGATGTTGGATATGAACATGGACACCGACAACCCAAGGACCGAGCGGAACTTCCAGCAAGCCCTCGACCTCCTGGCCGAACAGGTCGAAGGCTTCGATTCGACGCTGACCTACGGGCTTTCCGATATTGCTCCGGCAGAAGTAGCACAGCTCGTACCGGTGTGGGCGGGGCTACCGGCACCTTACCGCCGGCGACTGGTGCGGCATCTCATCGATGTGAGCGAAATCAACTTCGAACTGGACTATCACGGGTTGGGGCACTTCCTGCTTCAGGACGATGACCCGGGCGTTCGTGAGGCTGCCGTTGAAATACTATGGACAGACGAAACGCCGGACTTCCTTGCTCGGCTGATCGACCTTGCGCTTTGGGCCACCGCACGCGAGCTCCGCGCGAACGCTGCCAGAGCGATGGGGGCCATCATCTACGAAGCT
>CAYSVE010000690.1:0-3411 GCA_964434365.1 uncultured Anaerolineaceae bacterium
AACCGGCTCCAATGATGACATATCTTGCTTTAGTCGGTAATTCCATCTTTAACGCTCCTCTTTAGTCATGTGTCAGCGCATCTGCGACGACATCCCACAGGTAGGCAGCATACGATGCGCCCACGAGTAGGTGATATGCGTCGTCGGTACGAACGATCAGCGTGCGGACCTTCGCGACGCTGCTGTACGCTGCATGCATAGTGGGGAAGGCGTGGTCGGAAAAGTTCAGGCCGCAGATTTTGCTGAGCACGGCCTGCGCATTCTGCGCAGTAAGCACCATATGACCGTGTCCGTGTGTGACATCGCTCACGGTGAGGCCTTCTCCATCGACTTGTTGCTCGCCCCCAATGACAATTGCGAGATCGGGCCGAACGCGTGCAACCAGCGCACCGTCTTGTTCAGTCACAGAGCCAACCGCTGCCGCAGGTAGGTATCCACGCATATGACGCAGGCGCGTACCGCTTTGGTCGGCAAGATGTGCGATTGGCGTTTTCATCGCCAGCGGCGACGTGTACAGAATACCCGAAATCATGAGCGTAGCTTCCTCCCGGGTTTATCGTAAAACGGTAGCTCGGTCACACGGCCACGCTTGAGTTCGCTGCGCACCCTCACGGAAAATTCCGTGCCGGGTTCGGTCATCTCTACGGGCAACCAGCAAAGACCGATGACTCTTCCCAGTGTCGGGCTTCGTCGGACGCTCGTTACACGTCCGATGATTTCCAACCCGATGGGGCCATCGCCAGGGCGCACGATCTGGTTGGCTTCTTCGGGAAGGGTGCCGTCCGGCATTTCGAAGCCGACGAGCAGGTTTCGCGGGCCGTTTTCGATGGCGCGCGCGAGCACTGGCTTCCCGAAGAAGTCTTCTTTTTCCAGTTTGACGGCCCAACCCATGTTCGCTTCGATGGGATTGGTGAGGCCGTCGGTATCCTGCCCGACGATGATGTGCCCCTTCTCTAACCGAAGGATGCGCTGAGCTTCCACACCAAATGACCGAATGTTGTACTGTGCGCCCGCATCCACGAGGGCGTTCCATACGTGCTGAGCGTACCCCGTGGGTACATGCAATTCGTAGCTGAGTTCGCCCGTGAAACCGATGCGCATCAGCAGGGACGGAACCCCTGCGATAGTCGCTTGGCGGGCATGCATGTACGGGAACGCGTCGTTGCCGAGGTCGACGTCCTCGGTGAGTTGTTCGAGCAACTCACGCGAGCACGGCCCTGCCACGTTGATGGCAGCGCGGTCCTCGGTGGCATCGAGGAGGTGTACGTCGTAGTTCATGCCGCTTTGCAGCCACCACTCGATCCATTCGTACAAGCGGCCAGCACCACCAGAGGTGGCCGTCATGTAATAGTGGTCTTCGGCGAGGCGAGCCGTCACGCCGTCGTCCATCACGACCCCCTCGTCGTTGGTCATCACGCCGTAACGAACGCGACCAATGCCCAGTTTCCGCCATCGATTGGTGTATAAGCGCTCCAGCAGTAGCGGCACATCTGCCCCCTGCAAGTGAAACTTGCCGAGCGTGCTCACATCGATGATGCCTACGCGTTGCCGCACTGCACGCACCTCTGCGATGGGGTCGCCGTAGTGTTCGGGTCGTTTCCACAGGCCTGCGTTCATCATTTGTGCGCCGTGTTGCACGTGCCATTCGTGCATCGCCGAAAAGCGCACCGGCTCCATCAACCTGCCACCGAGCGCGCCGAGCGATACCGGCCTGGCTGGAGGCCGCGAGGTGGTGGTGCCAGTCTCCTCGACTGTTTGCCCGGTGTAGTGCGCGCATAGGTGCATCGCATGGAGGTTGCACATACGGCCCTGGCACGGACCCATGCTCACGGTACTGTACCGCTTGAGCAGTTCCATGCTGTTGTACCCTTCTTCGACGGAGTGCGCGATGTCTTTGCGGGTGACGTCCTCGCACAAGCACACGAAGTCCTTTTTGCCAGCTTCGTCGGCAAGCATGTATTGGCTCCACGGCTGGCGAATCGCGCGGGCTTCGTCGACTTGTGCCTGTAACGCATCGAGGCCATCGACGGGGTATCCAGCAGCCGAGGCTGCGCTTAGCCCGGCCAGTTTTCCCTCGGCCTCGACGAGGTCGAGATCGTGCGACGCGTTGACTTCACCGGCTGCGAACACGTTTTGGGGTAGGTCACCAGGGACAAACGACGCGAGGGATTCATCCCAGCGATAGCGCACCCCCGCCTGATACAACAGGCCGTAATTCGGCATGAGGCCTGTGCTAAGTACGAGCAGGTCACAGGGTGTTTCGCTACCATCGGAAAGCTGCACGGCGTCGAGTTCACCGTCGCTGCCGACCGCCTTCACGACGTGCAAATCAGTTTCGACCGTAATCCCCTCAGCCATCAATGCAGTGATGAGGTCGGTATCGGGTATCGCCCGCTGCTCGACGACCCGCGCAAGATGCACCCCGGCGCGAGCCATTTCGAGGGTGGTTTGCAATCCGCGCCGGTTCGCCGACACGACCACTGCCGTGTTGCCCGGAACAACGCCCCACAGGTTCATCAAACGCTGTGCCCCGCTACTGAGCATGATGCCAGTAAGGTCGTTGTTTTCGAACAAAGCCGGGATTTCCACGGCACCAGCCGCATTGATGACGGTTTTGGCGCGCAGCTTGATGAGACGATTGCCCTGCACCGCACCCAACCAGTGATGATCGTAGTGACCGAAGACATTGGTGTTCGGCATCATGTCGATGTTGGGATGCGCTTCGGCTTTCGCGGCAAGCTCTCCGGCGTAGGCGTAAGCCGGTTTCCCGTCGATTTCGGCGAGCGTGTGCCGCAAATGCCCCCCCAGTGTGGCTTGTTCTTCCAACAGAGTGACCTGCGCTCCGGCCTCGGCGGCAGCAAGGGCGGCGTTCAAACCGGCAGGGCCACCACCAATGACCGCAACCTCAGCCTGCTTGTATACCTTGTCGAAGTAGTCGGGTTCGGCATCTTCGTTGACCTTGCCCAGCCCGGCGGCGGTGCGCAGCACTCGCTCGTAGAGCGGCCACATCGCCTGCGGACGGATGAACGCCTTGTAGTAGAACCCGGCAGGCAAGAATCGGTCGGCCAGCTGGGTGAGTTGCATTACATCGACATCGAGGTTGGGCCACGCATTCTGCGATTCGACATCCATGCCGTCTTCGACTTCGCAGGTGCAACTGCGCACACTTGGTTCGTTGCCGACCTGCACAAGGCAGTTCGGGCAGTTGCCGCTTACGCACATCAACCCACGGCGGCGATGATACTTGAACGACCGGCTAAAGGTCGTTATGCCGTGGGCAGCCAAGGCCGAGGCGATCGTATCACCTTCGTAAGCGGTTATTTCCTGGCCGTTATACTTAAATTTCACCACGACATCGCGATTCGTCACCTGCGACGAACTCATAGGTAGGCGATGCTTGGTGCGCGATTG
>CAYSVE010000691.1:0-3405 GCA_964434365.1 uncultured Anaerolineaceae bacterium
CTGGCGAGGAGGCCGAGTTGATGCTCATCGAGAACGTGACGACCCGCTTCAATGCCGAGCGCTACTTCGATGGGGCGTTTGGGTTGCCCGCCGCTGCTGCGATGACATCACCATTTGGTACGCGGCGCTCGTATAACGGTAGTGGCTTCGACCGCTTCCACAGCGGGGCCGACTTTGCAGGTGCACCCGGCTCGCCAATTTTGGCACCGGCACCGGGGCGCGTCGTTCTCGTGGATACCCTCAACATACGCGGTGGCGCAACGGTCATCGACCACGGGTGGGGTGTGTATACCGGCTACTGGCATCAATCGGCACAGAACGTGCAACTGGGGGAATTTGTCGAAACGGGGCAGGTGATTGGGCAAATCGGCTCCAGTGGGCGCGTGACCGGCGCGCACCTCCACTGGGAACTGTGGGTGAATGGCGTTCCGGTCGATCCGATGCAGTGGGTGCAACAGGAGTTCTACTAAGCATGGCCGACGAACTGGAGTTTTTTCGAGCGCTAGGTGGCGATACGCTCATCGATGATATACGCGAATACGAGCGCAAGGCCGATGCCTACAGCCAGCGCTATGCCCGCCAGCAGGACGATAGCGCGCCTTGGTTGCCTGTCGGTGGTATCGAGTCGGTGGAGACGTACGAGGGCGGTGTACGGCTATTTGGTGAGTTCGCGGCGGTCGATCTACGATGGATCGGCGACAACTGCGTGCGGGTGCGGGTGCGGCCAGACGGCAAATTTGCTGGCATCGACTCCGATGCGGTCATCCAGGAGCCGAAGAACCGCACGCTACCCCGCCTCAGCGAGGAGGCCCACAGCATAACTGTGCAGGCAGGGCGGGTAATCTGCCGCGTCGAGCGGATGGCGTACAACCTTTCGATCACGAATGCCGACGGCCAAACCCACTATGCCGAAGCCGCTGGCCCACGCTGGCAACCCAACGACGGGGCTGTCCAACTTGAGTTGCATCTACCAAACAGCGAAACGTGCCACGGCCTCGGTGAGCGCATGTGGGGCCTTAACCTGCGCGGGCGGCGTTGGGGCCTTTGGAATGCCGACCAACAGAATTTCATGCGCGGCGACGACCCCATTCACTACTCGGTGCCGTTTTACCTGGGCGTGAACCGGGCTGGCGTCTACGGTATCCTCTGGGATAACCCGTGGCGCGGCTACGTCGATGCCGGGGCAGAAGCCGACACCAAGCTGCGATTCCAGGCCGAGGGCGGTGAATTGCGTTACTACGTCATCATCGGGCCAGACCTCAACTCGGTGATGGGACGCTACGCCGATCTCACCGGCCACATCACGTTGCCGCCGTTGTGGGCACTTGGCAACCATCAGGCGCGTTTTAGCTACATGGACCAGGCCGAACTGCTGGAAATCGCCAAAACTTTCCGCGAGAAACAAATACCGTGCGATGCGCTGTACCTCGATATCCACTACATGGACAACTACAAGGTGTTCACGTGGGATACCGAACGCTTTGCGGACCTGCCCGGTACCCTCCGCAAGCTGAAGAAGCAGGGCTTCAAAGTCGTGGCGATCCTCGACCCCGGTGTGAAGGTCGAGGAAGGCTACCCGGCCTACGAAGAGGGCCTGAAAAACGATGTGTTCCTGCACTACCCAGATGGTGACACTGTCACTGCGTATGTGTGGCCCGGCGCGTGCCATCTGCCCGATTTCGCGCTGGAGCGTACGCGCGATTGGTGGCGCGACCAGATGAAGACCCTTATCGATGCCGGTGTAGATGGCATCTGGAACGATATGAACGAGCCGGCGGTCTTCCGCACCGATGGCCCGGCCACACTCTCCGATGCGGTGCAACATGCCGATGATCTCCCTCATGCTCGCCAGCACAACCTCTACGGCATGCAGATGGGGCAGGCCAGCCTGCAAGCGTTGGAACAACTGCGGCCCGGCAAACGCCAACTGAACATCATCCGTGCGGGGTATGCCGGGGCACAGCGGTACGCTTCCTCATGGACTGGTGACAACACCTCCGATTGGGATCATCTGCACGCGAGCATTGCGCAGGTCATCAACATGGGGTTAAGTGGCGCGCCGATGACCGGCCCTGATATCGGCGGCTTCCACGGAGACAGCGACGGCGAACTGCTTGTTCGCTGGACGCAGGCCGCCAGCCTGATGCCGTTTTTCCGCAACCACTCGGGTTTTGGTAGCGCCCGACAGGAGCCGTGGGGTTTCGGTGAGCCGTACGACGCGGCGGTGAAATCGGCCATCGAACTCCGCTACCAACTGATGCCCTATCTGTACGCAATCGTGGCGCAGTGCCGCGAGTACGGTTGGCCGATCGTGAGGCCGCTGTTCGCCGAGGAAATTGATAACGCGCCGCTTCGCGACATCGACGATGCCTATATGCTCGGGAACGCACTGCTAGTCGCCCCTGTGGTGGAGCCAGGGGCCGAGAACCGCATTGTTTACCTACCCAAGGGGCGGTGGTTCAACTACTGGACCGGGGTCGAACTTATCGGCGGGCGCGAGATCAACGTTCCTGCGCCGCTCGATCATCTGCCGCTGTTTGTGCGCAGCGGGGCGGTTATCCCCACATGGCCGATGCGTCAACATTTCCATAACACCGCCGTGAAGGACTTATCACTGCGGGTTTTCCCCGGTAACCTCGAGACGATACTCTACGAAGACCACGGCGAGGACATCGACTACCGCGAGGGGAACTACCGCTGGGTCTACCTCACCTCTGCGTGGGAGAGCAACGTGCTGACGATTCGGCGGCGCACAGCAGGGCGCTACGAACCCGGCTACGAGCGCATCCAAGTGGAAGTGTTGGGCTTCGACGAAGAACCGCGCGAGGTGCGCGTGGATCGTCAGGGCGCGCCGGTGTGGTTCTACGACGCCGGGCGCATCGAAATGGCCATCGAGCCTTTCGAACAAATCGAGATCACCCGGCAAATTGGGCCGAGTGACCAGACCGTTGTTCGACGCCCGTGGCAGTTACGCTAACGGGGTACGTCGTGGTGTTTGCGGCAGCGCGCTTCGTAGCTCTCCTGCGCGCCGATCATGATGATCGGGTCATCGTAGTGGGCGGGCTTGCCGTCGATGAGCCGCTGCGAGCGGCTGGCCTGCTCGCCACACTGCACGCAGATCGCGTGCAACTTCATCACTTCCTCGGCACGGGCCATGAGTGCAGGCATCGGCGCGAATGGCTCCCCGCGAAAGTCTAAATCCAACCCCGCGATGATGACCCGTATGCCACGATCGGCCATGCCCTCGACCGTTTCGATGAGCGAGTCGTCGAAAAATTGCGCCTCGTCGATGGCGACAACGGTGGTTTCCGTCGCCAAATTCGCCGAGATGTCGCTTACGGCATCGACCACACACGCCTTGCTGTACTGGCCGTCGTGGCTGGTGATAGCCTCCTCGTCGTATCG
>CAYSVE010000692.1:0-3403 GCA_964434365.1 uncultured Anaerolineaceae bacterium
GTAGTGTGTTCGTTTTTAACCCCTCGCCTAAATCCTCTCCCCGTAAACAGAGAATAAACGGAGAAAGGACTTCTTTGCGAAGCCCCGTATTTTTTCCGATGTCAGTCGGTAAAGCGTCGTGCGCATCGGCTAAAAGACCGCGTCGAACCGCGTAGGGGCGTAGGTATGCCTACACCTGCCCGTGTATGGTTTTCTATTTTCTCAACACACAGGTTACTCAGCGCTGCCTTATTTCCAACGGAGCACGTACCGCCCGCGTGTGCTCATCGAGGTGGCGGTGTACATCACCGTCTCGCCGTCGACCACCAGAATATCGGCGTGGCCCACACCGAAGTTCGGCGACAGCGACGCCAGCGCCGGGTTGTTCGGCCACTTCTCCCACGGCCCATCGATTTGGTCGGTGACGCTGCGCGCGAACCCCAACGCGAACTGCGTATCCCAGCCTCGGTTGAGTACATCCGGGCCACGAACGCCCTCGTAGGCCATGTAGTACCGCCCCTGCACGAACAGCACCTCCGCACTGCTGATATACCGAAAGTCGAAGAACGGGTCGGCCTCAGCGCCGATGGCATCGAGCGGGCCGTACGCGCCCGCCCCCGCGAAGAGGGGGTCGGTCTCGCAGCGTGGCAGCGTGGGCGGGTCGCGCTCGGCTGCGAGGCGGTCTCCTTTGTTGCAACGCATATGGCCGGGCGCACTCCCCGCACCGACGAACACGTACAGCGTGTCGCCTTGCACATAAACGCCCGGCGGCGCACCCACGAGGCACCCATCGGCCTGCCCTTCGATGTGCGGGTGGGGGCCGATGGTTTCGGTGGGGCTGCACGGCGCGTAGCTCGTGGGCCATGTGCCGCTGGGGAATGTCATCGCGCGGCCCGGCGTCCAGTTCAGGCCGTCCGTCGAGGTGCGCAGGCGCGTTTGCGCGTGCCACTCGTACGCGAGGTAGACGGTTTCCAGGTCGCCGTCGGCATCGAACACCGGGGCGACGCGTGGATACTGCTGCGCAGTGATGTGGTCGCGTTCGTCGGTGCAGGGGCAGCTTCCGCAGGGCATAGCACACACCGGCACCGGCAAGCTGAAGTTGTAACCGCCGTCGGTGCTCTCCCAGCGGGTGAGGCACCCCGGGAACGCCACCGGCTGGCCGCATTGGTCGACGATCCCCGCCGATCGATCGCTGGCGTGCAGGTAGCTCCAATAGGTGTTTTCATCGATTTGAATCGTATCACTTTCGCCGACGGGTAAGCCCACATCGGCGTGGGTCATCACCCACGTGGCGGTGCCGTCCCAGTAGTCGGCGAGGGTGGGTGGCGAGGCTTGTGCCACCATGAATACCGTCATCAAAATAAATTGAAACGCGCGCACGATCATATCCTAACACGCTACGAACGATTAAATTTGCAGTGAGCCGCCAGAATGCACTACAGTATAAGTGGTATGCGTGTGCTTCAGGTTCCTTGCCAGTGGGTGACGGGGGCCACCCCCTTGCCCGTTACGATGAACAAGATGAAACCACACACATATGTTATACTGGTGACTTGAGGCCCGCCCAGGAACGTTATGTCAACGATAAGCCTAAGAGAATACCACGACAAGCTGGCTGAGATGCTGGAAAATAATGCGACAGACCGGATCATTAGCCACTGTCGTCACATCCTCCAGTACTACCCTAAGGAAGCCAATACCTACCGTTACCTTGGGCATGCACTGGCGCTAGAAAAACGCCACAACGACGTAGTGGAGGTTTTCCGTCGCCTGTTGGGGGTATACCCAGACGACATGCAGGCGCACCGCGCGTTGTACGAGGCCCACAACAGCCTCAAGCAGCCAGACGCCGCCCTATGGCACCTGGAGCGCGCCTTCGAGCAAGCCCCTAACAACACCGAGATCAACCAGATGTTGCGCAATGCCTACCGCCAACTGCGCAGCCTCGAACCGCGCAAAATCCCGCTATCGGCGGGGGCGGTGGCCCGGCAATACACGCGCAGCGGGTTATACCCGCAGGCCCTCGACGTGATCGATGGGGCGCTGCAAACCCACCCGTCCCGCCACGACTTGCGCCTGCTGCAAGCCCAGGTGCTATGGGCGGCTGGCCGCGATATCGAAGCTGCCGAAACGGCCATCGACGTGCTGAACGCCCTGCCAGATTGCCTGGAGGCGAATCGCATCCTCACGGAGTTGTGGCTGCACGAAGGCCGCCCGGCGGATGCCCAGCGTTACGTCAGCAGCATCGAATCCACCGACCCATACCTTGCGCTCTCCATTGTCCACGGCGGGGCCGAAGTCCCCGATGACGCCTATACGCTGGAAGAACTCGATTACCAGCGTGTGGCCGAGCGCGAACTGGCCGCCGCCCGACCCGATTGGTTGGGTGACATCGGCGACGACGATGCTGACCTGGGCGATGTGAGCTTTGCGGCGGGGGCTGGCGTGGCTGCCGGTGCCGTCGCGGCCACAACCATCAACGGTGACCCCGAAGCCGGCCTCGTTGCCGATATTCCCGACGATTGGCTGGCCGAAGTCCCGGGTACGGGCGCACTCACCCGACCCGACGACCTCACCTCGGAAGAACTCGCCGAACTCGACGAGTTTGGCGATGATGACCTCAGCGACCTGCTCGACGACATCGACGACGGCCCCGCGATGGCTACCGATAGCCCCAAAGTGGAAGATTTCGACAGCGTCGATGACATGCAGGGCTTCTTCGAAGCGCCAGACATCGCCGAAGACCTCGACGCGATGGGGCCAGATGAAGACCCGATGGCGTGGCTAAGCGAGAGCGGCGTCGAATTGGCCGAAAGCGGCGAACTGACCGACGACGGGCAACGGCTGCCGACGGACATGCTCCCCGGCGACGATGCTGACCCCATGGCGTGGCTGCAAAACGACGCCATCGCCGATGACTTCAGCGACTTCGAGAGCGATGCCGAGTTCCCACCGACGGAACAACTCCCGGTCGGGGGGGGCACTGCCCAACTTAACCTGCCACCGATGCCGTCGACCGGCCACATCGCTGGTGACGACGACGAAGACACGATGGCGTGGCTGGAAAACACCGATGTCGAACTGAAGGATACCGGTGAAATGGAGGCTGACGCGGCCTTCGAGGACCCATACGGCGTCGAGGACGAAATGACGTATCAGGACCCGGCTGCCGACCCGATGGCGTGGCTGAGCGAGAGCGGCGTCGAATTGGTGGAAGACGACCCCAACGACGCCGACCCGATGGCCTGGCTGGAGGAAAGCGGGGTCGAGCTGGCGGATGTCCTGAATGACCCGGACCACGAGGCAGAAATCGTAACGAGCGACCTGCCCAACCAGGACGATGCCGTCGACGTGCGCCTGACGGAGAGTGTGCCCGATAACGTCGAACCGCCCTCGTGGCTGGGTGATGAAGACGCGCTGGATG
>CAYSVE010000693.1:0-3375 GCA_964434365.1 uncultured Anaerolineaceae bacterium
TATCGACATAGTGCCCCTCGGTGACGCCCTGCCCCAACCACTGGCTGTCGCCAACGATCATATCGTAGGCCGTGCCCCGAGCCGCCCATTCGCCCAAGACACGGTCGTAGAAGCTGCCCCAGGGTTCCTGTAGGACCGTTACCGCAATACCCGTTGCCTCTTCATATTCATTGCCCACCTGCTGCAAGGAGTTTGCAGGGTCCCACTCGGCCCACCAGATGACCAACTCTGTGATTTCATCTTGAGCGAGGACGGAGGCACCACCCACGATGCCGAATACCAATGCGAGTAAAATTATTGGAAATGCGAGTTTCTTAAACACGATGTAGTCTCCAATGTAAATAACTATTCGTTTGACTGAAGAAGATCTTTCCGATGCCTGCCGTATTTTGGTTGCCACCCTCCTTTAGACGCCTAAGACTGACGCCTGAACAACTTTTTTCTCAACCGATCAATGTGTTCGAGCATCTCATGGTGTGCTCCTTCACCATTGTTCGCCAAAATATATTCAACAACCATCCGGTGTTCTTCGGTTCCTTCGATTAAGTAATCGTCTGTGACCTTGGCACTCACGCCCTCTTTGTACATGTGGTTGAGGGCTTGTAACACCATTTGGCCAAGGAGGCGATTCGGACAGTTGTTGCATAGGATTTCGTGCCATTGTCGGTCTGCGATAGCCCACGTCGCACGGTCCCCGCTGCTAGCGGCATTTACCATTTCCTGGGTGAGTTGCCGAAGAGTCTCGCGTTGCTCGGCACCCAGAGATTCTGCGGCCAGTTTCACAACCTCTGGCTCAAGCAGTCGCCGGACGTGGATGGCATCGGACACTTGCTGAATAGAGCGAGACGCAATGACGACCGCTCGTCCTGGGATCATCTGCAATAGCCCCTCGGACACAAGTTGCTTCAGGGCCTCTCGAACCGGGGTACGGCTAATTTGCATTGCGCTGGAAATCCGGTTTTCCGAGAGCGGATCACCCGCTTGAACCTCCACATTTTGGATGGCTTCCTTCAATCGGTCGTAGGCAACATCACTCAGTAATCTGTCCGACTTTTTTTGTGTTGGGTTGTCTCGCAGATACTGCTCGATTCGGTCGATTGATGATTCCATTGCGCGATGATTCCGACATGCCGTGTATAGTATACTATCTGTATACAGGAAGTATGCAACTTAGCATATACTCATATTTCGAGGAAGTCAAGTTTTGAGCCGCTACATCAAGACATAACCGGCTCAAACTGTTGACTTACATCGCGCGATCGACAAATTCGCGATTATGGACGTTCACTTCAACCTTCATCAATTCGAGGATGCCAAGCGCAACATGCTCGGACAACCGCTTGAAGGCCTCTTCCCCTTTTTCCTTGGTTGCACGTAACGGATTGCCAATGACGCCACTTTCGATAAATTCGTGGTGATCCATCGGAAAATTGAAGTAGTTGTATCCCTGAAACTCGACGTCAGGCATGCCATCCTTTTTAGCAAACGTCTGCGGCAGGAAATCCGGGATGTGTGCCTTCGTGAACTCGGCCCGATCCATGCGAACGATGTCCTCGTCAAAAGCGAGGTCTTGCGAGGTTTCAAGTTCACTGGCATGCCAACCGGGTGTTTCCTCAGGGGGGTTCTCCATGAGGCCATGAAGAATACCTGTGTAGCGTTCCATATAGGGCTTCACAAAGCTAATCAGCGCACCCGTTTCGTAGCGCAACTTGCGTAGCACGGGGTCCACCACTTTAATATTGGAGCCGTGACCGTTCATAAAGATGATGCGATTGAAGCCGTGGTGGATGAGGCTACGCGCGACATCGTGCATAATTGCCAGTAAGGTACTGCTGCGCATCGTAATGGTTCCACGCCCCTGCCCGGGTTCGTGCATGTGCTGAGGAGAGTAACCCATCCAAATTGGCGGGGTGTGCAACACGGCGATCATCTCGGAGACACGACGGGACATTTCCACAGCGGTAATCGTGTCGGTGTACAGGGGAAGATGCGCACCGTGTTGTTCGAGGCTTGCAATAGGGACAATGACGAGGTCCTTAACCGCCAGATACTCCTTGATATCGGTAACGGCAAGATTGCCGAGATCCCAGGAGATGAATTTATCACGGAACGCTGCATCGCCCTCGGTCAGGTGCGGTAGCCCCTCGTATTTCAAGCCGTTTCGATTTGGTATCATCGTGTTTCAATCCTTTCAACAAACAACGTGTCACAAATAGTTTATGTACCGATAGCCTGCGCCACCACCTCGAAAAGCCCATTGGTCTCGAGTTCATATGCTTCGCAGAAGCGGTTCAGCTCGTGCAATGTTGCCGGGTCATCCGTCACCAATATACGCGCCCCGCTTGCTTTGGCGTCTTCCAGACGTGCCCGCGTCAGTTTTTCGGCAATGGCTGGCTTTGTGAACTGCAACGCCGTGTTCCCAACAGGAAGTGCCCGGTCGCGTCGCCAGAAAAGCTCAGCTGGCGCTTCACCGAGGGCGGCCTCCAGCAGTTGGTGTGGTGCATCGTGCCGCGACGGAACCCGTACCGCATGGGTTGGGTCAACGTAGGCGTAGCGGTCGTCTGTACCGATAGGGTTCAGGTGCAATTCACCAGCGCTGAGTTTTTCCGCCAGCAACGTCGTTAACTCCACAGCTTCGATCTTATCGGGCACAGAGACACCGAGTCGCTCATCGTATAACTGGGTAATTGTGTAGTAGTCGCCGGGCGAGAGTACGATCAGTCGACTCGCATTCGTAGCTTCGAGGGACTGTATCAAGCGGCTTGCCTGCTGTTTCGCTGTGTCGGTTAGCCCAAGCGAACTAGCCAGAAAACCAGTACTGTATCCGCCGATTAGCACGGGCTGGATATCGATTTTGCCCAGCAGTTTCTTAACCGTTTCAACAGTTGGCTCGGCGAAGTGCAACATTTCATCCGTTATCAGCAGGGCGGTTGTGCCCGTTTCCTGCGCTTCGATCGCCGGCAACGGCCCATATGGATTGCCCCAGTCCAACATCTTGTCCTGGATTTCGTAGACGACGTCGGGGGCAAGCTCCTTAGTCACAAGCTCTGCCCGAATCGCAGCGATGGCATCTTCAAACGGTTGATCGTTGACGCAATGCATACGGCTGTTGCCGCCATCCACCTCGGAGAAGATGACGTTGATGCTCTCTTCATCCCACTCGATCATCCCGCGTCGTTGCGAAGCCGCGACCAAGGCCACACCCCGTGGCGTCAATGTTTCGATATGGGTCACAATTCCAACCGGAGCAACGTGACGGCACATCAAACAATAACGACAGTTTTCAATCGTCTCAATCACATTTTCCAGCATAGGTCCCCACCTTATTTGTAGCCGAAGCAGACTTTGCAAGGATTAATAATCCCCTGCGGATCG
>CAYSVE010000694.1:0-3368 GCA_964434365.1 uncultured Anaerolineaceae bacterium
GTGCGGGGTCGGCAAAGGTGACCGGCAGCGCGTCGCGCACATCGGCGATAAGCGTGGCTTTGACGCTTGCGTAAGGCTGGTAGGTGAGGTCCTCGCCGGGGCGGTCGAGCGCCATTTTGCCATCTTGCACACGCACGGTGATGATGCGCCGGTCGTAGGTGTGGGCGCGCGCTATCGCCAGGCTCACCTCGTCGCCAGGGTGCGTGCCTTCCCTGAGAACCACCACACAGGCCGAAGCCTCGACGGCGACGTTCACCGGCCCGCTTTCTGGCCAAACGCGCAGGCCATTGGCGGCCAGGTCGCTGCGGATGTGTGCGGCCAGGGACATGTGCTGGACGGCGTGGGCAACGAAAACGTCGTAGAGCGTGGTCATGGCTGGTCCTTGTTTTGCGTGAAGATGAAGGCGAGCACCAGAGTGGCAATCCCTGTGGCAAGCAGAAGAATGCCCAGGCCGACTTCGCCGAGGGCAAAGGCCCCGGCTGCCACCACGCCATTGAAAATAGATGCTGCTACCAGCGTACGCGGACGCATGGATCGCCTCTCAATCGCAAGCAATTATCTGTCAACATCGCCGCCGGGGCATGCAGCCACCTGCGCGGGGCAGGTAAGCCGACTGCACAGGACAGCCGACTGTCTCACCGCGACTCGACTTAATAGTATATCAGGTTTGTGTGGAAGATAGGGCTTGCAAGATCATATCGAAAGCTGCGTCGGCGCTACTGGCCTTGTTGCCGAGCCGGTCGTGCTCCCAAACAAACCGGCGAACCGTAAGGGCGTCGCCTGGCCCGGCCACCCCAATAAAGGTGAGGCCCACCGGTTTTTCGGCGGTGCCCCCGCCCGGCCCCGCGATGCCCGTCACGCTCACGGCCACATCCGCCTCGAACAAGGCCCGTGCGCCGGTTGCCATTTCGCCAGCGGTTGGCTCGCTCACGGCACCGTAGGCCATCAGGGTCCCCTGCCGCACATTCAAAAGCTGCTGTTTAGCCGTGTTGGAGTACGCGACGATGCCGCCCAACACGTATGCACTACTCCCGGCGATGTCCGTCAGGCGGCTGGCGATAAGCCCCCCCGTGCACGACTCGGCGGTGCAAAGGGTAAGCCCCTGCGCGCGCAGGGCCTCCCCGACCTGTACTTCCAACAATTTTTCCACAGCGCCCTGTCCTCTGCCTAAATACAACCACAGGTTCATCCTAACAAACTGCTGCCGATTCGTCAGATTTTATAGGGCGTTTAGCGCCACTTGGCGCTATAATGTGGGATAACGGCTGTCCGATATGGGATAATGAGGGATAACCGCGCGTCATGGAACATTGGGTTTGGCTGGCGCTGGTAGCCTTAGTATTGGTGTTGATGAGTGTGACGGGGTGTACCATTGCACTGCGTACCAATGCTGCCCCTGACCCAATACCCACGACGCGGCCTGCTGTAACCCTCACCGTACGCGAGCCGGTGTTAGCCTCGCCGACGGCGTACGGCTTCGTGGGGCGGGTGGCCGCGCAACCCTCGCCGATGCCTTCGCCGACGCCGCGCGTGTACACCATCCGCGAAAACGACACCCTGCTCGACATCGCACTGCGCTTCGGCATCAGCCTCGATACACTGCGCGCAGCAAACCCGGCCATCGACCCGTTGACGCTGCAAATCGGCCAGCGCGTCATCATCCCCGATAGCGATACGCCGATTGTCGCACAGCCTGTGCTCCCCGCGCTCAATCTGTCGCCGCCGACATGCACCGATACCCCGACGAGGACACTGCTATGCCTCGGGTTGGTGCGCAACCCGCTCGACGTGCCGGTGACCGGGGTCGTCGTCACGTTGACGCAACAAAATGGCGACGGTGAGACGCTTGCGGAGCAGTCGGTTGGCATCGAGCAGGCGTTGGTGTTACCCGGAGACCTTGCCCCTTACCGTGCGATTTTCGCCGAATCGACCGAGGCTGTGACGGTTACTTTGCAGGCCGCGCTGGAAGCGCCGGATGTCTCGGCGCAGTTTGTGGCGCTTAGTGTGCACGATGTGCAGGCCGGGTGGGAGGGGCCGCGCTATGTGCTAAGCACGACCGTGACGAACCCCACGGAGGAAACGGCGACGTCGCCGCGTGTGGTTGCGCTTGTGCAAAACAGCCGTGGCCAACTGGTTGGGTATCGGGTGGTGGTGCTGGATGAAAGCATTCGCCCGGGCGAAGGGGTACCGGTCGAGGTTCGCTTACTGCCTGCTGCAACCGAAGCCGATGACCTCACACATCACCTGCATGTGGAGGCCCGTGTGGCCGGTTAACGCTCGTCGTCGATCACTTCGAGTGCTTCGCCGAAGACGGTGTGGATTACTTCGCGGGGGGGGGCTTCCAGGCGGGCGGTGTCTCGGTAGGCTATATCCTGTCGCCAGGAGTGGCGCATCCAGCCATAGATGCGCTCTACCCCAAAGTGAACAAGCAGCGCCGCCGCGAGGCCCATCACAAATAGCAGCGCGCCAAGAATGGTCGCCATCGTTTGCACAAACGAGAAATCGCCCGTGCCCAACGAGATGACCCCGGTAAAGCCCATCAGCGCGAGGGCACCGCACGACGCAGGGGCCAGCAACGCCAAAAACAACGCGACCTTCAACCAGTTGCGACCCTCGTCGTTGTCGTAGTCGTTGTCGGTCATCGTTCGTTTGAGGGCGTCGCGAAGCGCATCCTCCCCGATTTGATGATGATAAGGCGTGTCACCGTCACCTTGATCGTGCGGTCCATATAGCGCAGGCCATTTTCCACCACGACCATCGTGCCGTCTTCCAGGTAGCCTACGCCCTGGCCGTCCTCTCTACCTTCCTGTATCACATGGATGGGGAAGGTTTCGCCGGGGATGTACACGGCACGTACGGCGTTCGCCAACTCGTTGATGTTCAACACGAGGATGCCCTGCGCCTGCGCCACTTGATTGAGGTTGTAATCGTTGGTAACCAGGCCCGCATCGCGTTGGATGGCGAGGGCGACCAGTTTGTCGTCTACCTGCGCGAGGTGGTCGATGTCATCGTCGATGATGACGACATCGAGTTGGGCGTCGCGCTGCATTTCGTTAAGTTTCGCCAGCCCACGTCGCCCCCGGTTGCGACGTAGCAAATCGGATGAATCGGCCACTTGATGTAACTCGCTGAGCACGAAGCGCGGCACGACCAACGACCCGCCCAAGAAGCCACTCTGCGCTACCTCGACGATGCGGCCATCGATGAGGACCGAGGTGTCGAGCACTAGTTCGCGGCCTGTGCCGCCATTGAACAATTGCGTGCGCGTGCCGATACCCAGGCGATCGTTGAACATCGTCCACACTTCGCGGGCACGCATTCGAAACACCGTTACACCCATGTAGCCAAAGAAGATGAACGCCGCCGTG
>CAYSVE010000695.1:0-3364 GCA_964434365.1 uncultured Anaerolineaceae bacterium
AGGCCAAGAGAGCCAAATTGGTTCTCGAGCGAAGCGAAGAGCAGGACGAAAACCACATTTTTCATAAATCGTGAGGACTTATTGATGACAGACAATTACGCAAAAGCGAAGATCGGCGTGTTTGGCATCGGGTTGGCGGCGTACTGGCCGCAGTTCGATGGCCTGAAGGAACGCCTCGAAGGCTATCAGCGGGATGTGGAAGCGAAGATCAAGGCGATGGGCGCGACGGTCGTCTCGGCGGGGTTGGTAGACGACGCGCCGGGCGCAAAGCAGGCCGGAGACCTGTTCGCGAGCGAAAACGTGGACCTCATCGTGTGTTATGTGGGCACCTATTCGACCTCGTCGCAGGTGTTGCCCGCCGTGCAACGTCGTAAAGCGCCCGTGCTCGTGTTGAACCTGCAACCCGTGCCCGCGCTGGACTACCTCGAAACCGACACGGCAGAGTGGCTGGCGAACTGCTGCGCCTGCTGCGTACCGGAGATTTCCAATGCGTTTGCACGCAGCCGCATTCAGTTTAATGTGGTGAGCGGGCTGCTGCACCCGGCGGAGGGTCATGCGCAGCAATACTACGAGCGTGGCTGGTCGGAGATCGAGGACTGGGTGCGCGCGGCGAACGTCATGCGCGAGATGAACTACAGCCGCATCGGCTTTTTGGGGCACACCTACCCCGGTATGCTCGATATGTACTCCGACATTACGATGATGCACGCGCAACTCGGCGCGCACGTCGAGGTGCTGGAGATGGACGATTTGCACGAGCGCGTGAACGCTGCGACCGAGGCTGAGATCAAAGCGAAGATCGACGAGATCCACAGCATTTTTCAGATCGCCGAAACTGGTCACGACAAGATTTCGATGGAAGTGACGCCGGAGGCACTGAACTGGTCGGCGCAGGTGGCTGTAGGGTTGGACCGGCTGGTAGCCGACTTCGAGTTGAACGGGCTGACGTACTACTATCGCGGCCTGGGCGGCAACGACAACGAGGAACTCGGCGCGAGCCTCATCGTGGGCAACTCGCTGTTGACGGCACGCGGCGTCCCGGCATCGGGCGAGGGCGACCTGAAGACGTGCGTCGCGATGATGATGATGGACCGGCTGGGTGCAGGCGGCTCGTATACCGAGTTCTACGCGATGGACTTCAACGATGACTTCATTTTGATGGGGCACGACGGCCCCGGCCACGTCAAAATCAGCGATGAGAAGCCGCTGCTGCGCGGCCTGGGGTTGTTCCACGGCAAACGCGGATACGGTTTGTCGGTGGAGTTTAATGTGAAGCACGGGCCGATTACCATCCTCGGGATGACGCAAACTGCGGACGGCAACCTGAAGATGCTCACGGCTGAGGGCGAGTCGATCGCGGGGCCAACAATGCAAATCGGCAACACGAACTCGCGGCTGAAGTTCAACCTGGACCCGGCGACGTTCATGGACCGGTGGGCCGAAGAAGGGCCGACGCACCATGTGGCGCTGGGTGTGGGCAGCCAGAAGAACCGGGTGCGCAAGCTGGCGCGCCTGATGGAAATCGACCTGGTGACGGTGGGCTAGGGCTACGTAAAAAATAGAGTTCTGGAGAATATTATGCGATTAACGGTAACCAATCACTCGTTCGAAATCCTCCCGTTGGAGGGCACGCTGGCGCTGGCACATCATATGGGCTTTAAGGGCGTCGACATTGCCGGGTTCCACAACCGGGGGCGGTGCAGCTTCGAGCCGCAGGACGTACTCGATGACCCACAGGGACAGGCGGACACGCTCAAGCGGCTGCTGGATAAGTACGAACTCGATGTGGTGGACTTCTTCCCGCAGTACGGCTCGCACCCCGGCGAAAATTCGATCAACGACCCGGATGACGCGATACGCGCCAAAGACGAAGCATTCATTCGTGGGTCGGCGCAGTTTTGCAAGGCGGCGGGCATCCCCGGTTTTACGATTCTGCCAGGGGTCGATCATCTGGGGCGCACGCTGGCGGAGAACCTCGAAGCATCCGGCGTGGCACTGAAGCGCGCGACGGAAATCGCCGGGGAGTACGATGTGCAACTGCGGTTCGAGCCCCACATGGGGTCGGTGGCCGATACACCCGAACTCGCGCTACAACTGGTCGAAATGGCACCCGAGGCGAAGGTCACGCTGGACTACGCGCACTTCACGTTGCAGTACATCCCTGAGGAGCGCGTACACGCCCTGATACCACACACGGGGCACTTTCATCTGCGCCCGGCGCGGGCGGGCAAGCTGCAAACCGCCTGGGACGAGGGCACAATCGATTTCGTGGACATCATCGCGCGGTTGAAGGCCGTCGGTTACGCGGGGGCGCTTTCGATCGAGTATGTGTATGCGGACTGGTTCGACATCAACCGGAATGACACGCTCTCGGAGACGATCATCACGAAGGAAGCGCTGCAAGACCACGTCGGGAGCCTGTAGCCGATGGCAATCGGAACGGTAACGGATCGGGTCGCCATCGTGACGGGGGCCGCACGCGGCATCGGCGAGGCGACGGCGAAACGCTTGTGTGAGGAGGGCGCGCGCGTCGCGCTGGTAGACATCGACAGGGACCTCATCGACATGCAGGCGAGTGAACTCTCGGCAGCCGGTTACGATGCCGCCGCGTTCGTGTGTGATTTGAGCGTGATCGCGGAAATCGAGGGGCTGGTGGCCGACGTCGTCGCGCGCTTCGGCAAGGTAGATATATTGGTGAACAACGCCGGTATCTGCCCGCGCGTTCCCATCCCCGATATGACGGAGGAGTGGTTCGACCGCATCGTGAGCATCAACATGAAGGCGGTGTTCTTCCTCACACGGGCATGCGCGACAGACATGGCAACGCGTCAGTGGGGCCGCGTCGTGAACATTAGCTCCACGGGGGGGCGCATCGGCGGGGTGCACAATTCGACCGTGTACAGCGCGACGAAGGGTGCGATCCTTTCGATGACAAAGTCGATGGCGCGCGAGTACGCTGCCGATGGCATTCTCATCAACAGCATTGCCCCCGGCGCGGTGGAAACGCGGATGTTCGACATCGACCCGGAGACGAAAGCCGGGTACATCGAAACGGTGCCGTTGCGGCGCATGGCGCAGCCGGTCGAGCTTGCCAATGCGATTCTCACGCTTTGCGCCGAGGAAACCACATGGGTCACCGGGGCGACGCTGGATGTCAACGGTGGTGTGGTGATGGTGTAGCGCCGTTCTGGGGTGCTTTTTCGTGCTGCGCGCACATCACTTTTTGACCGTTGATCGGATCGCTGGGTGGCCTTCTCGGGGCTACCCAGCGATCATCCTCATCTCAAATTAGCCTCAACACTTCACAAGTCAAAGTTATTACATCGTTATCAGCCCCCGTATTTGGGTAGAAGCTCGCGCGCAA
>CAYSVE010000696.1:0-2341 GCA_964434365.1 uncultured Anaerolineaceae bacterium
GAAATCAGCGGGTTGCCGACCAACGAACCCGCGCCCGTCGTCGCCGCCGAGCGCGCCGCCGTCGCCCTGACGGCGGAAACGGTCGCCGTGTGCGTTTCGATGTTCGACGACAGCAATCAGAACCGCATCCGCGAAGCCGGGGAAGACCTGCTACCGGGCGGTGCAGTCAACTTGCGGGCCGAGGGCACCACGCTCGACAGTTACGCCACCGACGGCGACAACGAACCGTATTGCTTCAGCGATTTACAGCCCGGCGATTACATCGCGCTGGGTGTCGCGCCGGATGGCTACGGCCTCACCACCCCCACCGAACTGAACCTGCCCCTGCCCGCCGGGACGACCATCAACATCGAGTACGGCGCTGCCGAGGGCGTACGCGCGGCGGCCGTCCCCCCGTCCGACGAGACGACCCTCACCAGCGACAGCGGCGGTAGTGCCCTCGCGCCGCGTGGTGGCGGTGGCGTCGCCGACAACATCGTCGCCATCAGCGGCCTTGTGGTGATTGCGCTGGCCGGTGTCGTGGTCATCGCTGGGACAGGTGCCACCCTGATGATGCGCCGGAGCAGCTAATATGGCTCATCTTCGGCGCAAATTTGGGATATTTGGGATAATCATTGGGTTACTAGTTTTAACAATTACCCCCGTCTTTGGGCAGGATGCCGTAGGGCAGTTGTGCGTCCGCAGCTTCGAAGACCGCAACGGCAACGGGGTGATGGAGGCCAACGAGCCACTGTTGATGCGCGGCGTCAGCGTCGATTTGTTGGATAGCTCCAGTGTCGTTATCGACAGCGCGCTGATGGAACCCACCACCAACCGGGGCACCAAGTGCTTCCAGAACTTGCAAGCCGGTGACTACACGGTGATGGTCAACAGCGTAGACTTCACGCCGACCACCAACGGTGTATCCACAGTGACAATTGCCCCCAACAACAACATCCCTGCCGTGTTCGAGTTCGGCGCGCAGCGGCCCACCGCTGCCCCAGCGACGGCGGCCAGCGCGCTCTCACCCACCCAACAACGCGTGTTCATCGTCCGGCTTATTGTGGCTGCGCTTGCGACACTGCTCGTCATGGGCATCATGATGCTTATCGGCATGTTCATGTACGGGCGTCGTCGCCGCCAGATGCCGCGCACGGTGCAGTACAACCCGTCGTCGGTGGTATACGATACCGGGGCCGTGCCGATCGCCCAATCTCAGCCAGGAACTGGCCCCATGCCCACCTTCAACCCGCCCACGGGCGACGTGCCCACCAGTCCGGTGGATATGTCGCGCTTCCAGGCCCCGTCGGAGTTGGATACGTCACGCTTTAAGCCGCCGCCGATTGCCGGTGACGACACCGGACGCTCGCGGCCCGTCGACGCGGGCGCAGACGACGACATGCCGGATGTCTCCATCGGCGAAGACAACCCGCCCACGGAATAAAAAAACCCGCACAACATCACAACGAAGCGCCCCCGCCTGCGGGGCGTTTTGGTTTTTGCGTCAACGTACATCAACCTACATCAACGATAGAACAGCAGCAACAACCCCGCCACAGCCAGTAGGGCCGTCATCAGCGTATCAAAGACGCGCTTATTCACCCGGTCGATGAACATGCGCCCGAACCACACCCCCAGCGGCACCAACGGCGCGACCCATATCACCCGCGTGACGTTGCCCCAACTGATGAGATCCTCACCGATGAGGAACGGAATACGCGAGCTATTCACGACTGCGAAAAACAGTGTCGTCGTGCCGATGAACACGCGCGGCGTCACATTTTGCAACAGCATATACGCGGTAAAGGGCGGCGCACCGCTATTCGCCAGGGCAGACGTAAGCGCGGAAGCGCCCCCGGCCAGCCAACCGTGCCAGTTCTTCGGTTGATACTTCGGCAGGCGGCTTTCGAGCAGTTTGAAGACCACAAACCCCAGCGAGAACAACCCCAGCAGAATACGCAGGGTGTTTTCGTCTAGGGTGCTTAGCAAAAACGTACCGATGAAGATGCCGATAAACGCGGCAGGTAGCATCAACCGGACGAGGCGGTTATCCCACGCGTTCCAGTAGGCGTATAGCGCGAACACATCGGCGAAGATGAGCAGCGGCAGCACCAGCGGCACCGCCTCCTGCACGGGCATCACAAAGGCCATCACTGGCGTGATGAGCGTCACCAGCACCGCCCCAAAGCCACCCTTCGAGAGGCCCGCCATAAATGCGGCCAGTGCCAGGGCAATCCACACACCGGTCATCGTGCCTCCCGGTGCGGGTATCGTAATAATATAGGGGAGCACCCGCGGGTGCTCCCGCCACTGTCGGGGCGACCGGCCGGGGGGCCACACCACCAGAGCTGTTTTTTGGGAT
>CAYSVE010000696.1:2351-3362 GCA_964434365.1 uncultured Anaerolineaceae bacterium
GGGTGTGTTTATTTTAATTATTCTGGGCGCGCGGGGGGCGCCCCCCCCGCCACTGTCGGGCCGACCTGCGTGTCGGCCCCTACACAGTCGATGTTGTTCGTGAAGGAGCGAGGACACGTGGAGGCTGCCCCTCGCTGTGCCCCGCCCGTTATTTGCGCCCGCCATGACCCTATCCTTTAGATTCGGTGTGTAGGCGGACGAGTATACCGCCGATTTAGTACGCAGGCATCATCACCGGTTGCTGGTTGATGAGGGTGTACCACTGCGGCACCCAGCCGATACCAAACAACTCCACCTTGATGTCCTTCTTGTAGGGCGTCACGAGGTAGTCTTCGATCTGATTGGCGATTTGCGTCCACTTCTGGTTGACCTGCGCCAACTCCTGCTCGAACTGCTGCTCAAGCTGCTGCATTTCACCTTCCAACTCATCGATGACCTCACGGCTTTCGGCGAGGTCTTCCTTGGTTTGGCGGCGCATGCGGGTCGCGCGGCTGGCCCGCGAGAGCGTATAGGTGGTACGCCCACGCAGCAGGCTCAGCGCAGCCTCACCGCCCGTGAAGAGTTCTTCCTTACGCCGGTCGCTAAGTTCCTTCTTTTCCGCGTCCAACTCACGTATCTTCTTGCGTAGCTTGTCGTCGAGGCTATCCAGCAGTTTTTCGTACTTCGCCGTCAACTTGTCGACTTCCTTGTCGCGGCCTTCACGCGCGGCCTGGTGTACCTGCGCCTGGAACGCGCTGTAGTCCTCATCCGGGTTACCATAGATTTTCAGAGCGGGGTTAAACGGCAACGTGAGGTTCGCTGTGTTGTACAGCATGTCGATCATCTCTTTTTCCAGCGCCTTGATGGCCTTGGCGTCTTGCAGGGCCACAGGCACCTCACCGTAGGCCGCCGAGCCTTGTGGCTCGTTGCTCACGTTACGCGGGTCTACCGGGTAGGCCACGTGGTCCTCCCATTGGATGAGACCGCGCCCGGTGTAGTCGGGCACATGGAAGGCGTAGGTGCGCGATGTGT
>CAYSVE010000697.1:0-3360 GCA_964434365.1 uncultured Anaerolineaceae bacterium
CGAACAAATCGACATCGAAGTCGTCTACTTCGTCCTGAATATCGACAATCGTCGACTGCGCCTGGATGTTGAGGAACACGCTGATGTCGCCGAACTGCACATCGGCATCGATGAGCAGCACCTTGGTATCCTCACGCATGAGGCCACTCGCCATATTCACAGCAATCGTGGTGGACCCTACACCGCCCTTGGGGCTGTACACGACGATGACGTTGCCCGCGCGGTCGCCCTCTCCCTGGCTCTGGGCATCGGCGGCGAGTTGCTGCTGCGCCTCGCGCATCAGCACACCGCTTTCGATGAGCTGCGCCTGATCGCGAATGGGGGCCATATCGCGGTACACCCTGCGAATCGTGTTGTACAGCTCGTCCATGTTCGCTGGCTTCGTAAGGAAGTTGCGCGCGCCAGCCATCATCGCCTGGCGCATGTAGTCCGGGTCGCTGTTGACGGACATCATAATTACGCCGGTCGCAGGTAACGATTCGTTGATCTGCCGCGTCGCAGAAATCCCGTCGATGTCTGGCATGTTGATGTCCATGATGATGATGTCTGGCTTCAACTCCTTCGCCAGACGAATCCCATCCATACCACTGCCAGTCGATTCCACCACTTCGAAGTCTTGCTCGAAGGCCAGCAATTTCTTTACGTTCTCGCGCACTTCTGCGATGTCGTCGACTAGCAGAATTCGGATGATCTGATCGCTCTTGCTCATGTAGGGTATTCCTGGCTCATACGGATGTGACTATGACTAACGGTTGGGCAGCCGAAGCTGCCCAGGTACGTGCTTACTCGCTAATTGTCGCCGCCGCCGCCACCGCCGAAGCTGATGGTGCTACCAATATCGAGGCGACGAATGCTGTCGTTCGCCGGTGTAAGGGCGAAGTCGCGGCGTTGCGGCAGGGTAATACGGTACTCGTCGAGGAAGTACGTCAGTGTGACGGACTCGGTGGGCACGCGCGAGGTGTCGGTCGCGGCGCGCAGCGCAAGCGTCAGCGGCAAACGAGACTCGATCGCCCACACCAACAGCACCGCCTCCTGCGGTGTTACACCCAGGGTGATGATGTCGGGGCGGGGCGGCACCGGGGTCGGCGGTGGCGGGCCTTCGGCATCTTCCTCTTCGATCTCTTCGGGCACCGGCGTCGGTGTGGGTGGGATACCGATGAAACGGCCATCCGCAGGGAACTCGCCGACATGCACCACGAGCGCATCCTGGATGGTGCGTTGGGTGGCGAGGCGCGGGCGCTGCTCTTCGCGCGGGCCGACGATTACCGTACCCAGCGACGAGGTGTCTGGCCGGCCTTCGATACCCTCGGTCAAGGTGATGCCGCCGTCTTCCGTCACCTGGAAGAGTGTCACGTTATTCGGTTCGATGGACTGGAAGGCCTCGTCGACATCCACGAACAGCATGGATACGATGACATCCACGCGGTCGCCATCCTGCACGGCGTAGGCGATGCCGGTTAGCCGGTCGATGGGCATGGATACCGCGACGAGGTTACTCGGCAATACCGCCGCCGCGTCCGACCCGACCCGGCCCAAATTCGTGGCCAGCGCCTCGAAGTCTTCCACCACCAGGTTGGACAAAATGGGCTGCTCGCGGAAGATGTCCGTCCGCGCGATGCGCCCAGCCACCGCCTCGATGTCCGTCACGGCGTTAAACGGTGCCGCCGCCTCGGGGAAGGGTCGCACGGCGAGCGCCTCCGGCGGAATGCGGATACCGCGCGGCAGTTCCTGCACGGCGATGACGATGTTTACCAACGGTTGTGGGGTATTCGTCGGGGTGGGTGTGGGGCCATCTTGTGCGCCGCCGCCCCCCTGGCCAGCGACCGACCCGGCTTGCCCACCACTACCACCCGGCGTTGGGGCTGGTGTGGTATCTAAAAAGCCACCGAAAAATACGAAGCCCAACACCAGCACCAGCAGGAGCAGGACCCCGACAATAATGAGCACACGTCCACGCATTGCGTTCTTTTCCTCCGTGTGATGCTCACCCGTGGGTGCCGGGTTCGCAACGTTTGCATAGATAAGTTATTGCTACGCCCTAGTGTATGCGAACCCCTGTGAATGGTCAAACTGAGAAACCCAATTTAAACACAAGGCTTCGTTAAGTTCTAACCGTTATAACGGCTCGTCGATAACCGGCATTTCCACCGTCACGGTAGTGCCGATGGCATCGCCACTATCGATCTTCACGTCCCCATCGATGAGTTCATACTTCTCGCGCAGGGTCATCATCGCCGAAATGCGGGGGTCGTCGCTGTGTTCGTCGGTGAACATCGCCTCGACATCGAAGCCACGCCCGTTGTCTTGCACCTTGGCCGTGGCGCGCGTCGGCGAAATATCCATATGAACCTGCAAGCGCGAGGCCTCGGCGAAATCGCGCGCGTTTACCATAAGCTCCTGTATCGCGCGGAAGAGCATCACCTCGAGGTAGCTTTGCAACCGGCGCTCTTCGCCCGTAATTTCGAGGTCCACCTGCATGTCGTTCTTGTCCCTGAACGAGTCGACGTAACGCTTGACGGTGGGCACCACGCCCAAATCGTCGAGCATCATCGGGCGCAAGTCGAAGATAAAGTCGCGCACCTTCTGGAAGGTCACACTGGCGGCGTCCTTCAGGTTGCCTAGTTCCTCGGCGGCGCTATCCGGGTTGCGGTCGAACAACTTCTGGCAAATTTCGGCCTGGAGGATGAAGTTCGTCAGCGATTGCGCCGGGCCGTCGTGCATCTGCCGGGCAAGGCGCTGGCGTTCGTCTTCCTGGGCTTGCACCACACGCACGATGTTGATGCCCCCACCGTCGCTGTCTGTGTTGTCATCACTATTTTCAGACTCGATGACCACACCACCTTGCAACGTGTTGATAATCGTCGCGAGCAGTTCTTGTTGCTCTTCCAGGCGCGTTTGGTTCGCCTCGAACCGGTCGAGCTGGCCGCGCATGGTCGCCAGCCGAAAGCGCGCCTCGATGGCCTCATCGTACTTGTTCTTGATGTCGATGCGCGGCATCGTATCGAGGTTGTCGGCAACAGTGCGCAGGTCGTTCGCCAACTCGGCGTTCAGTTGGTCCTGGCGGTTCACCATCACCTGGTACTGTTCGATTTGCCCCCGAATTTCAGTCAGGCGCTTCTTGATGTCCGCCATCGACTCTTGGATGAGGGCAATCAGTTCTTCTACTGGATTTGCTACATTATCATCGAAAAAATTCTCGGCCATTGCCATCCCTCCGGGGCCTAATCGTCTCGATTATTCAGCCGCACCCAGCCGTGCCGCAGCGCGGTAACAGCGGCGTGTGTTCGGTCTTTCACATCCAGCTTCCGCAAAATGGACGTCATGTGGTTTTTGACGGTTTGCTGGCTGATTTTGAGTTCC
>CAYSVE010000698.1:0-3343 GCA_964434365.1 uncultured Anaerolineaceae bacterium
CCCACTACCCCAATTCCGATTTCCATGCGTTGGTGGGTCCGTGGTCCGCAAGTGTGCTGGAGAGCAACCCGGCGGTCGACCAGGTGTTGACGTTGCAGTTCCCCGGTTTTGTGCGCGGTAGCAAAGCGCCCGATTGGCGCTCGCCCTACCGATTCGCCGTGCGCACGGCTCAGCATCTACGCCGGATTGGCTATGCGAAGGCGTTCATCTTTCGGCCAGACCATTGGTGGGGGGCATGGCTGGCCCTGCTGACCGGGATACCGGTACGCATCGGCTACGACACGCGTGACACCGCCCTGTTCCTCACCGATTCGCTGGCGCATGATGGTGGTCACGCAGTCGAAAAGGCCCTTCGCCTTGTCGAGCACGACATCGGCCCGGTGTCGGCGGAAGCAGCGCCGTACACCTACACGTTAACGGACACGAACGTCGCCTACATCACCGGCTACCTCGATGAGTGCCGGGTGCCAACCGAACAAAAACTGATGTGCATTCACCCCGGCAGCGGCGCACGTGTGAAATTGTGGGAAGCCGAGAAATGGGCCGAAGTCGCCGACGTGCTTAGCGAACAACTGAACATGCTCCCCGTCTTCACTGGCACCGACCACGAGTTCCCGCTCATCAGCGAAATTACGGCGAAAATGAAAACCCCCGCCGTTGTGATGGCAGGCGATACCGACGTAAATCAATTGGCGGCGTTGTTCAACCGCGCGGGCCTCGTGATGGGGCCAGATAGCGGCCCGCTGCATCTCGCGGTTGCCCTGGGGATACCCACCGTCTCGCTGTATGGCCCCGCCGACCCGGTAGAGTTCGGGCCGTGGGGCGACCGCGCACGCCATGCTGTGCTCAGCTATTCGATCGCGTGCCGCCCGTGTCGCATCCTCGATTGGAGCGACGACGACCCACGTTACCACCCGTGTGTGCGGAAAATCGGTGTTGGCCAGGTGTTGGAAGCAGCCCGGCGCGTTGTCAACGGCGGCTGATTACCCGGCGGCGCGGTTGGCGGCGTCGCCGTCTTCTTCTGCGGTGATGCTGGCCGTGTCGACAGATTGCGTCGCGCGCTGGCTGAGGCGGTCGTTCATGGCTTTGGTGCGCTTACGAACCGCCACTGGCCCAAAGTTCTCGGGGTGCCGCGCGACCGCACCATCGTAAAACGACGCGATCACGTTCATATCCGCGTCGATGTCGCCGGTGGGGTAAAACGGCTCGCGCAGGCCGATAGTACGCGCTTCGTAGTTCATATACCCGCAGACGATGGGGGCCTTGGCACCGAGCGCCATGTAGTAGAAGCCACTGCGCCAGTATTCGGTGTAGCGGGTGCGCCCCTCCGGCGCGAGCATCAACGCGAGCTTGTCGCGCCGGTTGAACTCGTTGACGACCTGTTGCACCGTGTTGCTGTTCGGGTCATCGCGGTTGATGATGATGCCATTCACGAGTGGCACGAGCCAGCGCAGTTGTGGCACAATATCGGCGGCGGCTAACCAGTGAAGCTGCACGCCCAAACTCCACGACATCAACATCATGTAGAAGACATCCCACATGGAGGTGTGCGGCGCACCGATGAACACCGTTTTGGCGATGTCTGGCGGCCCGCCTTCGATCTTCCAGCCTGTGATGCGGATCAGTAGCCCGGAAATCCAGGCGAGGATGGGGTGAACCTTCGGCAGCTCGGTATAGTCTTTTGTGTACATCGTCTATTCTCTCGACGGAAAGTTATAGTATAGAACAACACCCGCCGAGGCCGATAGTCACGCGGTTAATCGGGAATGACAACCGCGTACGGGTTGGTATCCGGCGGTGGGAACCTCGGATTCATCCGCTCCAACAGGTCGACGACCGCCCGTGTGACGATCAAATCGCGGTACCACGGCTCGTTCGAGGGCACGATGTGCCACGGTGCGTATGGCGTGTGGCAGCGTGTGAGCACATGGCCGAAGGCCGTCATGTACTCGTCCCAGCGTTTGCGCACCAGCAAATCCCCCGCGCTGAACTTCCAATTGCGGTTGGGGTTGTGGAGCCGTGTCAAGAAGCGCTCTTTCTGCTCGGCTTTGCTCATGTGCAGGTAGAACTTCAAAATGCGCGTGCCACTATCGGCGAGCATCCGCTCGAAGTGGTTGATGTGCTCGTAGCGCCGATCGATGATGTCTGGCGGGGCAAGGCGATTCACCCGCGCGACCAGCACATCCTCGTAGTGCCCCCGGTTGAACACGCCCACATAGCCCTTGGGTGGCACCTGCGCGTGTACGCGCCACAGGAAGTCGTACTGTAGCTCCTGCGGGGTGGGCCGTTGGAAGTTCACAATTTTGATGCCCTGCGGATGCACCTTTACGAACAACTTGCGGATGACGGCATCCTTGCCGCCTGCATTCATCGACTGGAAAATGAGCAACACCGACTTCTGTTTTTCTGCGAACAACCGGAGTTGCAGTTCGCCGAGGCGTTCCAGCAGGCGTCGTGTTTCGCTCTCGGCATCCTTACGATTGCTGATACCACTATAGCTTGGGTCGTAGTCGTCCACACGTACAACCGAACCGTACGGCGGAACGATGGGCTGTTCTGTGACCGTCACTAGAGCACCCCCTTACGCTAAACATTAATCCTCTATTATGTGTGTATTTCTTTCACAAACGCAAGGGGGTAATTGGGCACATAGCCGCATTGTGGACCGGGTTAATCCCAATATTTCCCAAATGAGATGCCGCTTTCCCATGAGGTAACATGAAGGACAACCCAGAAGAGGCCAAAAGAGAGGTGGCAAACTACATGACGATCACAACGATTCGGACACTTTTCGACTATCACTATGCGCGATTTGGTCAAATTTGGGAGCGCATCATGGCGCTCGATGAAGCACGCTTCGCCGAGGCTGTGCCCTATTCGGTCGGGTCGCTGCGAAACCAGATCACGCATGTGCTCGACGACGACACGAAGTGGACGACGTTCCTTGCCACAGGCATGCGTACATCGATTGCCGGTCTCGACGGGTATCAAACGCGCGCGGCGGTGCGCCAATTGTACGACACAACCGTCTCACAAATTCTGGAAACGATCCACAGCTTCGACGATGAACTTTTGACGACGACTTTCGTGTGGCAACCACCGCACCTGAGCAACCCACAACACCTGACGGGTGAACAGGTGTTGTTGCACATGGTCAACCATGGCACCGACCACCGCGCGCAGATTTTGCGCATCTTGCACGATTTCGGTGCACCGACCTTCGACCAGGATTTGATGGGCTACCTCATCGAAAGCGGCACCACCGGGGGCTAGGGTGTTTCGAAAGCGGTTTCGTCCAGCGGTTGAACGGTGCGCGTTTCCTCGTTGCGGTAGGTGACCATAC
>CAYSVE010000699.1:0-3322 GCA_964434365.1 uncultured Anaerolineaceae bacterium
GCCGTTGTGTTGCTCGGTAGCGGGGCTAATTGGCCCTGCCGCCGCGCGCTTGTCCGTGGGATGACGCTTCTGTTGACGTACGGTGCCGTCGTCGGTATCTGGACGGTTTACAATCTCGCGCGCTGGGATGTGTTCGTGATCGGCTCGCGCGGCCTGACGTCCTTCGTCTACCTCGGCGCGAGCGAGGAAGGCTGGCAATCGCCCGAGGCGGTCGATGCTGCGCTGAACGTTCAGGTCGAGGTCGTCGACGGTGAGCGCGTGACCACCCGTGACTATTCCGCGATTCGCCAGCGTATTCTCGGCGATTTCGGTGGCTACGCGCTCACGCGGTTCCACGATTTGGGCGCGGCCTACCTGCAACCTCACGGCACGGTGGCCTTCCCCGGCGAGAGCCTGCGCGCCCTCGCCCTTGCGTGGCTGGCCGAGGATCGCTCGCCGGGCGGGCTTATCGACGTCACGCGCGGCGATGCCTTCTGGCCGAAGCTGAGCATTTATGTTTTCCACTATGCCGCGCTTATATTCGGCCTCGCCGGGATGTGGCTGAGCCGTCACCGCTGGCGGCTCGCGACCGCGCCGATGGGCTTCATCGCGTATACGACACTGTTGCACCTGGTGTTGCTGGCGCTGCCACGTTACATCTTCCCGACGATACCGCTGTGGTGGTGCTTCGCAGCGATCGCGCTACATCGGCTCATCACAATTCGCCGCCACGAACCCACGCCGGGGCTACAACCCGCGCCGACGCAGTAAGGTCATTGACTGGAACATCTGTTCGTTTTGGGATATACTCGTGGCATCGACGGGCACACGAGGATACCCCATGACGCAACCCACCGTCTTTAGCCAGGCGATACCCGTCCTGGCCGCGCTGGACATCCCCGAAACGCTGGCCTTCTACGAGTCGAAGTTCGGCTTTACTAAAGCCTTCGCATACCCCAACTACGGCGGCGTCACACGTGGCGGCATCAACATCCACTTCTGGCACTGCGATGACCGCCACATCGCCGAGAACACGAGTTGCTACATTTATGTGCAGCACATCGATGCGCTGTACGCCGAACTGCAAGCTACCGGGGTTATCCACCCCAACGGACCCCTTGAAACCAAACCCTACGGCATGAAGGAATTCGCCACCCTGGACAACAACGGCAATATGATCAAATTTGGAGAGCAACTATAATGCCCATTGGCGCAGAATTCCCGTTCGAATCGAAGTTCATCGAGGTGCACGGCAGCAAAATCCACTACGTCGACGAAGGCGAGGGCGACCCGGTGCTCTTTCTGCACGGCAACCCCACGTCGTCCTACCTATGGCGGAACATCATTCCGCATATGACGCCCCACGCGCGCTGCATCGCGCCCGATCTCATCGGCATGGGCAAAAGCGATAAGCCGGACATCGGCTACCGCTTCGACGACCATTATCGCTACATCACCGGCTTCATCGAGTCGATGGGCCTGCAAAACATCACCCTCGTGATTCACGACTGGGGCAGTGCGTTGGGCTTCCACTACGCCCGCCAAAATGAGGGCAACGTCCGCGCGATTGCATTCATGGAGGCGCTGGTGCGTCCGTTTTCGTGGGCGAACTTCGGCGGGCCAGGCGCGCTGATGTTCCGCGCGATGCGCGCACCGGTTATCGGCCCGTTCCTGGTGCAAAATCTGAACTTTTTCGTGAACGTTATCGTGCCGCAGTCCGTTGACCGTAAGCTGAGCGATGAGGAGATGGCATCCTATCGCGCACCGTACCCCACCCCCGCGAGCCGCAAGCCGGTATACATGTGGCCCAACGAAATCCCGTTCGATGGCGACCCGGCAGATAACGCCGAGGTCATCGAGGGCTACTATGCGTGGCTGCAACAGACAGACTTGCCGAAGCTGATGTTTTATGCCAACCCCGGCGCGATTATCCCGCCGGAGCTTGTGCAGTGGTGCAAGGACAACCTGCCGAACCTCAAATCTGTAGACATCGGCAAGGGTATCCATTACATTCAGGAGGACAACCCGGACCTCATCGGCACCGAACTTGCCGCGTGGTACAACGCGCTATAAATTTCTGGCGTGCACGCGGGCGGGTCTGATGGCCCGCTCGCTACTCCCCGTTTGGCGTGATCTCGACCGTGGGCGCTGCCCACGCGTCACCGACGAGGTCGAGGTCGGGGAAATCGGCGGCGAGGCCGTCGAGCGCAGCGGCGGCGAGGTCGGTGCGGTAGCTATACCCCTCGCCGATGCGCCGCTCGTCGGTGATGAGGTTTTGCTCCAGGGCGATGCCCGCTGTCACCTCGAACTGTGTTTCATCGAGCGCGCCGATGCCCTCCGGCGATGGCCAGATGAGCTTGTTCACCTCATTCATCATCCACCGTTGGTGGCCCTCGCCTAACAGCGGGTCTGCCGCCATGACGAACTGCACGCAGTCCTCGGGGTTGTCTCGGCAGTGAACCCACCCACGGAAGGCCCCCCGCAAAAACTGTACCGCGATCTCCTCGTTGCCCGGTTGGGCGAGCCAGTCTTCATCGACGAATAACCCATCTTCGAGCAGGGCCGTCCCAACCTCGTTGAAGTCGATGATGTAGAGGTCATCGAGGGTATAAACGGGGAAGTTGCCGTCTTCGTCGACATATTCGAGGATTTGCGCCAGTTCGTTGTAGGTCGTGGCCTGTGCGCTATCGATCTCGCGGTTGATGAACGCGTTCATCGTGAAATCTTGCTCCACGAGGGTGACCATACGCGGGATCACATTGTACTGGTTCAGGCCGGTGAGGATGGGGTAGGCATTCGCCCCCGGCCACACCCCGACGCGCGTTTCTTCGAGCTTGTCGAGCGAATCGAGGCCGCTATCGGCCCAGGTGACCTGCCGCACGGCTCCGCGTTGGAATAGTTGCGCGATGTTGATGACATCGTTGCGCACTTCATCGGCGAACAACACCCCCGTCATCCAGTCGACGCCGAACTGCGCCTGCCCAAAGGTGACCAGCGTTTGCGGGTCTACATGGATGCCCGCCGCGATCACCTCGACATCGAGGCCTTCGTCTGCCCAGTAGCCCATTGCGTGGGCCGCGTAGTACCCGCCGAACTGCGCCTGTGGCTCCCACTTGAGGACAACGGCGACGGCAGTTTCCTGTCGTGCAACGGCAGCCGGAGCCACCCCCAATAGCAGCATCAAAAAGAGGAATAAACGCATCTTATCGCCCCATGTACGATTAACCTGCGCCGAGTGTAGCGAGAGATTATCAAGGGGGCATTATGTAACCACAACAAATTTCGGTGGGTTGCGCTCGGCTAATCCGCGTCGAGGTCGGCGAAGACGCGCTTCGCCACCGCG
>CAYSVE010000700.1:0-3314 GCA_964434365.1 uncultured Anaerolineaceae bacterium
TCCCCTCGATAAAAATTGCGAGGTCGGTCGTCCCACCGCCTATGTCGACGACCACGACGCCCATTTCGCGCTCCTGCTGGGTGAGGACCGCATCGCCACTGGCCAGCGGGTTCAAAATAAACTGGTCGACATAGACGCCCGCGCCCTTCACGCACTGCTCCAGGTTCGCCACACTCGTCGATGCTGCCGTGATAATATGCGCTTCCACCTCTAGCCGAAAGCCGTGCATCCCGATGGGGCTACGCACACGATCCTGACCATCGAGGCTGTAGCTGCGTGGCACGACGTGCAGCACCTCGCGATTGTGGGGTATCGCGATTGCGCGGGCAGCTTCCATCGCCTTTTCGATGTCGACGGGGCTGACACCGCGCTGCCCTGTGATGCCCGTCACACCTCGACTATTGATAGAGGCGATGTGGTTCCCTGCCACACTCACAAACGCCCCATCGATTTCGTAGCCGCTGCTTTTCTCGGCTTTGTGTACCGATGCAGAAATCGCTGCGGTGAGGGCGCTCATGTCGGTGACGATGCCCTTGCGCATCCCCTGGCTGGGTTCGATGCCGACCCCTACCACGAAAACATCATCGGGGCGCACTTCCCCGACAATGGTACAAATTTTATTGGTCCCGACATCGATGCCGACGACTAAGTCACTCAAGCTTAAAGCCCCCCCAATACCGAGTAATAGGCGGCCTGTGGGTTCGCAACACTCACTTCACTGGGTTGGATGCCACGCGCAATCAGGTTTTCTACGAGTGCATTGTACACGAGAATTTTATCGGACATATCCAACCCCTGGCCAAACCAGGCATCCCAACCGCGCAAATCGCGGAAGCCGAGGCCCTTTTCGCCGTGATACCGCAGCACATCCACCGAAACCAGCAGTTCGTGCAAGCGCAACGCCCCATTGACAATCTCGGGGTCGACCTGTGAATTCGGGCCGAGCACCTCGCTCAGCGGGTCTTCCACCACCACCCGCAACAGGTCGTCACGATCTTCGCGCAGTTGCATCACCTGCCCTTGCAGGTCTATCCATGTTGCGACACCGCTTTGTTCCCACACGAGAGCCGGTTCGCGCTCCTGAATGACGATTTGCACCATATTCGGCGGCCAACCCACCAAGACCGACGCATTCGCGATCGTAGGCGATGCAAGCAAGTTCTCGCGCACGGCCTCCGGGTTTACCCAGAACAAATGCAGGTTGGCGACATCGGTCAGCGCGAAGACCTCCTCTTTGGTGAGCGTTTGCAGCCCACCCACGGCAATCGTATGCACGTAGAATGCATCTGCGGTGATGAACAGTGCCAGCATACCGCTCATTATCAACACGATGGCCCCGCTGAACCAACGCCAACTAAAGCGCGCACCGCGTCGCGAGCCGTGCTGCACGGTCGATTTAGGTTGCGATGGGGTGAGTGGGCCGCGCCAAATGGCAGGCGTTCGCCCCTCGGCACGCCTTTTTATCCTACGTGACCGCGTGACCACACACCATTCCCCGAAAATCCAACATTATCCCATATGCTACAGGAGATATAGTCCTGTTGCAATCAAAACATAGTCCCAACAAATTCGATCTCCGGCTCTAATTGGACACCGGTCCGTTCGGCTACGGTCGCCTGCACGTATTGCAGTAGCGCGTAGTAGTCGCGCGCAGTTGCAGCCCCCGCGTTGATGAACCAATTCGCATGCATTTCGGATACCTGCGCTGCACCGATTCGGTGTCCCTTCAGCCCCGCCTGCTCGATGAGCCGCCCGGCGTAATCTCCCGGCGGGTTTTTGAAGATGCTGCCCAAACTCGCGCCGGGGGGTTGGGTTTTCTTGCGATAGGCCGTATTCTCGGCCATCTTCTGGCGAATCGCCTCTGGGTCGCCGGGCGGCAGCGCAAGGTTCGCCATCAACACGAGAAAACGGCGATCGTTGCGCGCCTTTAGCGACGAGGTTCGATAGTCGTACGCCAGCTCATGATGATACAGCATCCGTGGCCCTAACTCCGCGTCGACCACAACCACATCACACACCGAGGCGCTCATCTCACCGCCATGTGCACCGGCATTGTTCACAATAGCCCCACCGAGCGTCCCCGGCACACTCACCGCCCACTCGAACCCACTGAGGCCATGCGCTGCTGCCTTTTGGGCCAAAGTGGAGAGATTCACACCGCTGGTCGCGTTCACCGTGCGGCCATCGTGCCACTCTCCGAAATTAATTTCGCTCACCCGGTTAATGACGACAAGCCCACGCACGCCGTCATCGGCGACGAGGATATTCGCGCCACCCCCGATGATACGCAGCGGCACATCCGCCGCCCAGGCCAGTTGCACGATTTCGGCAAGCTCCTCCGCCGACCTCTTTGCCACAAAGAGCATATCCGCCGGGCCGCCCAGGCGTGCCGCCGTATACTTCGACAGCGGCTCATTGCGGTGGAGGCGCGCACCAAAACGTTTTTCTAGCAGGCTCACGACGCGCTCCCTGCCAGGTAATCGATACCGATTTGGGGCGCATCGCCCGCACTCATAATGAGGATAACCGCCGGAGCCGACACCCGTTCGCGCAGTGCGTTCACCGCATCGTCGCGTGAAGGTGTATGGCAGGCATCCGGGTGTGTCATCGCAGCGACCAGCGCCGCGCTTGTGACGCCGTCTAACGGTGCCTCGCGCGCGGCGTAAATATCGGTAACCAGCACGTGGTCTGCATTATCGAACGCCGTGCGGAAGCCCTCCCACAGCGCTTGGGTACGGGTGTAGGTGTGCGGCTGCCACACGACCCACAGCGCCCGGTTTGGGTAGCGACTGCGCGCCGCACCAATCGTCGCGCGGATGGCGGTGGGATGATGCGCGTAATCATCGACCACAGCCACCCTGTCGGCATCCGCCCGCACCTCGAAGCGCCGCCCAGTGCCCGTGAAGGTGCTCAGGTGGTGCGCCAGGTCATCGAACGCGAAAGCATCGCCGCTCGCAGCGGCGCACGCCAGCAACGCCCCCAGCCCGTTGAGCACATTATGCCGCCCCGGTAGGCGCACCTGCGCCGTCCCTAACGTGGCAATGGCAATCGCGCGCAACTCGACATCGAACCGGGTGCCGCCAATGGGTGTGGTATGCAGGTTCTTCGCCTGGTAGAGCGCATCGCCGAGGCCGTACATGATGTCGAACTCGTCATCGCTGCGCCGCTGAAAGCGCTGTTCGACCAGCCGCGCCACGTGTGGGCTATCCATGCAGGCGATGAGTGTATCGCCCTCGTCGGCGTCGTAGGGCATCCGGTCCAAAAAGCGCTCGAATACGTCGATGAGATCCGCCTCGGCCTTGAAGAAGTCCGGG
>CAYSVE010000701.1:0-3310 GCA_964434365.1 uncultured Anaerolineaceae bacterium
AATTCCGCACCGACTCCGCCCGTTGAACGAGGTCCACTTGCCCTTGACCGACGAAAAACGCAAATCTCCGCCGCGCTGGTGGCATTTCCTCACGCGCTATTGGCCGCTGGTGTGCGTTATGGTGTTGACGATTGTGTGGCAGACCGTGTCTCACCCGTTCATCGGTGCAAATTTCCGCGAACAGCTTGGAAAACTGTATCTATGTTTGTTCCTTTTGTTTCTGATTACATCGTCTGTCAGTTTCATTGCGGTAATCGTGAGGAAGCGCTCCGACCTCGTTGCGGCTTACGGGGTGCAATTGGCGTTCGTTTGTGTGTTAGCGGCGGTGTCGCATGCCCAGTACAGGTCTTTAACCTTTGCGGCGCGCGAACCAACGGTGAGCTACCACGTAGATAGCGCCTGGCACGGTGGGCGTTTACATGGCGCGGCTATAGCTCTCGTTTTTCCTGGGAAGGCACCGCCGATGTGGATGATTCGCCTCACCAGTTGTGATGCTACCCGTTTATTTTGTCGGTACGAAAACACGATCTATTGGGATTCCGATTATAGGTACTTATTCTACGAATCTGGGCGCCACGAATGTAACCATGCCGATTGCGCTGTAACATTCGGCGCGTCTGCCCTGCGTGTTCGAATGGCCTTTGACGAGGACGACCACCTCAACGTGTGCCTGCTGGAAAACGAGGATGCCACCCTCTACCGCGATGTGCTCAACGTCGACCACCCGCAACCCGAACCTGTCGAGCCAGCGCATCCGCTGTGCCAACCGTGATACACTGCACGTAGAGGGCAACACCTGTGGTCACGAAACAACCTACCCTTTTCGACGAAGTGCTCGATTTCCTTGCATCCGCGCCCACCCAGGCGGAGATTGCCGCGTTCGCGCCATCGGAGACGTTGCAACTGCGTGCCCGTACACTGCTCGACAAAAACCGCACATCCGCCCTCACCGCCGAAGAACACGCCGAACTCGACGCGTTCTCCGAAATGAATCACGTTGTGAGCATGTTGAAGCGTCGCGTGCGTAATCTCTTGTGAGCCTGGGGTCTCGCCTCACCCCGCGTCTTCACCGGGTGCCTTCTGTCATGCCGAGGGATGAGGTGTGGCAGTGACCGCAACCCCGCCCCACCCCTTACACTGAGTCTAAACATCTTAGCTCAGGAGGACCCAACATGAACATCCTCGTGACATACGCCACCCGTTGTGGGTCTACACAAGAAGTCGCCGGGCAAATCGGTGGGGTGCTGCGCACCAGTGCCACCGTCACCGTGCTGCCCATCGACGCCGTGCACGATTTGGCACCCTACGATGCCGTCATCATCGGCAGCGCCATTCGTGGGGCACAACCCCTACCCGAGGTGACCGAATTCGTCGACCGCTTCGAAGGCGAACTGCGCGAAATGCCGACGGCCCTCTTCGTCACCACCCTCACCCTCATGGAAAACACCCCCGATAACCGCATCACCGTGCGCAGCTACATCGAGCCGCTGATGGCGCAAATCAACCCGATGTCGGTGGGGTTGTTCGCGGGCGCGCTGCGCTACTCGCAGCTAACGTTCCCGCTGCGGCTGATGATGCGCACCGTCGGCGCACAGGGCGGCGATTATCGCGATTGGGCCGCCATTCGGGCTTGGGCCTACCGCCTCCACGAGATGCTGATTGCGGTGCCCGCGTAACCTGCGATGAACCCACGCACGCAACAAAAAATCCCCACACCCTTACGCATGTGTGGGGATTCGCCTTGCCTGAGATTTGATTTGTGCGGTAACGCTGCGCTAATCCCCCGCAGCCGAGGGCACAACGACGGGGATTCCGCGCGGGGTCGGGTCTTCAGCGTCGAGCGCGCGGTATAACCACACCCACCCGATGATGCCCGCCAGGGCGTTACTCCCCACCAACGCATAGAAGATGCCGTTGAGACCGAAGAAGGTCGTACCAATGAATGCCATCGGTAGGTACAGGACGATAAGGCGCATTATCATCAGTGCAGTAGCGTGCAGCGGGCGGTTGAGCGCGTTCATGGCAGCGTTCACAGCCAGGAGTACACCCTGCAAGCCATAGCTAACGGGCACGATCCAAAGGTACCGGCCCAATGTGGCGATCACGCCCGGCTCATCGCTGAAGACCGACCCGACCTGTTGCCCGAACGGCCCCAATATCGCAAACATCATACCACCCCACACCAGCGCAAACCCGATACCCCAGCGCATCGCCAGCCGAACACGGTCCATGCGGCCTGCGCCCCAGTTCTGCGCGATGAAGGGTGTTAGCGTACCACTGAGTGCCATCAGTGCAGCGAGCACCAGCGTCTCCAGCCGCGAGCCGACCCCATACGCCGCGACGGCTTCGGTACCATAAACAGCCACCATGCCGGTGACGATCCCCGTAGAAATCGGCACGAGCATGTTCGTCCCCGCCGCAGGGATGCCGATATAAAGCACCTGCCGCCAACTACGGAAAACCTCTTCCATACGCGGCACCACGAACGTGAGCATCTTCTCGCGGTAGTAGAGCACCGCCAGGGCGGCAATCATCGTAGATAGCCGCGAGAGGAAGGTCGCCAGCGCCGCCCCACGAATGCCCATCTCGGGGAACGGACCGTAACCGAAGATCAGCAGCGGGTCCAACACGATGTTGATAACCACCGCGAACACCATAATCATCGCCGGCGTGCGGGTGTCGCCCGTCGCGCGGATGGCGGAATTGCCGACCAATGGCACCGCCACCGCAAACAACGCTGGGTACCACAGGCTCATGTACTCACGAATGAACGGGAGCACATACGCCTCTGCACCCAGCAGGGTAAACACCTGGTCGATTGTCGCCATACCGATTGTCGTGAGAATGCCCACGATCACTAGCGCGAGGAAGAGGGTATCGGTCGTGATGCGCTTCACGCGATCGCCGTCGCCCTCGCCGATGGCCCGGGCAATCACCGCCGATGCACCGATGCCCAACCCCAACGACAAGCTGACGATGAGGAACACCACCGGGAACGTAAAGCTGATAGCCGCAAGCTGTGGCGCACCCAACTGACCGATAAAATAGGTATCCGCCAGGTTGAAGCCCACCATCGTCAACACCGCGATGAGCATCGGCCCGGTCATCGTCAACAGCGTCCGACCGACTGGCCCCTCAATCAACCGAGCGCTATTCGGCCCTTTTTTCTTCTGCATGTTGATCCTTTTTTTGCTCACTCCAGCTCACTCCAAGAAGAAGAGACGCTCTGGGGAGCACATCACTTACGGCAACTATACCATTACGCGAGGTCTTGCCGACGTTTCAGCAGTATGTTGGTATGTTGGATAGA
>CAYSVE010000702.1:0-3304 GCA_964434365.1 uncultured Anaerolineaceae bacterium
AACAACATGCTCCTTTGTACATACAATATTTGCCCCGTGGTGCAACCACAACACCTTGTTTTTTTTGAAAGACATACCATGGCTATTTTGCGCTTGCCCCTAAAATTATGGGATTTCCTCACTCGGCTCGATATCGGCGACCGGGCACTCGCTTATGTGCTCATCTTCCCGTCGGCTTTCCTCATCTTCCTCTTTGCGATTTACCCCGCGTTGCAGGGGTTGTGGGTTAGTCTCTTTCGGGTGGATGCCGCCACCTACGAGATGTCCTTCAACGGGATATCGAACTACACACGCCTGTTCGCCGATGAACGGTTCTGGGAGGCGACGTGGCGCACGCTGTGGTTCGTCACCACCAGTAATGTGATCCAACTCGTGCTGGGGCTGGGGATTGCGCTGCTGGTGCATCAGGAGCTTTTCGGGCGCAACTTCGTGCGCGGTATCGTGCTTTTTCCGTATTTGGTACCGGCCATCGTCATCGCCCTCACATGGCGCTACATGCTCGACCCCACCCAGATGATGTCTGGGTTGGCATACATGACGGGGCCGCCGGGGCAACCGTTGCGGGCCGGGGCATCCATCATCGATATTATGAGCGCGACCTATGGCGTGGTCGGTATTTTGGCAGCCCTGCGGGAGCGCGAGCGCACCGGTACAGGCCAGCTCGTGCAGAATGGCCTCTTCGAAACCGCGACGTATTTAGTGGGGCAGCACCTAGCCGCCTCGGCAACGATGGACGCCGACATCCACCCCTTCCCGGGGCGGGTGCGGTCGTGGGCCATCTACAAACTGTTCGAGGCCGCCGATGGCAAAAAGGTGTTCGTTGGGGTCACGAGTGATAAGCACTGGCAGCGGTTCTGTGAGGTGTTCGACCGGGCCGATTTGTACGCCGACGACACCCTGGTAACGAACAACCAGCGCTACGAGGCCGCCGCTCGCTTGCTGCCAGACCTCGAGGCGATGTTCCGTACCCTGCCACATCAAGAGATACTCCGCCGTTGCGAGGAGGCTGGCATCCCGCATGCGCCGGTGAACCGGGTAGAGGATTTGTGGGACGACCCGCATCTGATACAAACTGGCGCGTTACTGAGCACGAACTTCCCGCACCACGACGTCACCGCGTCGTTGCCGGGGCAACCGCTCAGGTTCGATGGCAAGGCGCACGGTATCCGTCAACAGCCTCCGCAGGTGGGTGAACACACGCGGGACCTGTTGCAGGCAGTCGGCTACTCCCTGGAACAATTGGACATGTTCATCGATGAGCAAATTATTGCTGCCCAATAGAAGGGGCTTGCGCGCGCCCTTGCAACGGCCTGTTCGCCCTCCCTACGACAGTGTGGGCTAAGGCAACTTGCAGCAATTCTTCGCCCCAACGCGTATGATTGTCGGCATAAGTGATGCACAGTGCAAGGAGTAGGGCATTCGATGACAGACAGCGCGAACCAAACGAACAAACAGATGGTCTGGCAGTTCTGGGAGCAGCTTGGCCGCAACGACCCCGATGCACTCACCGCAACCTTTGCCGAGTTCACACTGCCCGATTTGCAGTGGGCTGGCCCGTACCCAATCGACCGCCTGACGGGACCCGAAGCGGCGGTATCCCGGTTTTGGGCGCCCTTTCTGAAGGCGTTCCCCGACATCACGCGCGAAACGTTCATCTTTTTCGGCGGCGAATCCAATGGCCGCATCAGCGGCGAGGGCGACGGTCGGGCCTGGGTCGGCGGGCTGGGCGATTTCGTTGGGACCTTTGCGGACGACTGGCTATCTATCCCGGCCAATCATGCGACCGTCCGCATTCGCTGGGGCGAGTTCTGTCGCATCGAGGCCGGTAAAGTTGCTGAAATCCACTTCCTGCTCGATATTCCAGACCTGATGCGACAGGCGGGCTTTTCTGTACTACCGCCCGACCGTGGTGAGGTGGGCCTGTGGCTGCCCCCGAAGCAAGGCGCCGGCGTACTGCTAGACGCCCAGGACCCCGCCGAAAGTGCGCAGAGCATGCAACTGATCCGCAGCATGATCTACGAAGGGTTGAACAGCTTCGACGAAGCAAATCTTGGCAGCATGGGGATGGCCCAGTTCTTCAGGGAGGACTTGCAATGGTACGGCCCTGGCGGCATCGGCGGCTGCCGCAGCCTACAAGAATTCGAGGACAACCACCAGAAGCACTGGCTGCACGCCTTCCCGAACCGCCAAGTGCAAGACCTCGACTCACTGATCGCCGAAGGGCAGTACATGGGCGGTTCTGGGTGGTCGGGGGTGATCGCAAACCACACCGGGCAGTACCTCGACGTGCCCGCCACCGGCAAGGAGGTACATTTCAACGGCATCGATATATGGACGCGCGAGGGTGAGATGCTTGTCGAGAACTGGGTCTTCGTGGATATGATCCACCTTTACCACCAGTTCGGTATCGACCTGTTCGACCGCATGCGTCGACAGATCGAAGGCGGCGCGTAGGCCGTCGCGGCAGGGCGGCCCATCACATGGATAACCTCGCCAGACAAACCAAACGCCCAAAACGTTCGCCGGGCGGCATGCGTCCACGGGGCCCGGCTGGCTAACCCGTCGCCCGTTTGGGTTTAGTCGGCTTGCTGCGAGGTTGCCTTGGTGGGGCTTGCAGCAAGCGACCCCGTTGCCTGCTGTAGGATCTTCAAAATGCCATTGGTGCGATTGCGTTCCGGCGCGTCTAGCCGTTCATCGGTTTGAATAGACTTCAGCGCGACTTTCAGATTGTTCGTAATGAGCTGGTGCGAGGGCAACCGCGCTTTAAGAAAACCCGAAGCCCAGATCTCACCGGCGACGTAAATGCGAAAGCCAGCGTCCTCGTTCACCTGGCGAGCAACCTCGGACGGAAGTAACACTTCGACCAACGCCCAACGGCCATCTTGCCCTTTGTTGCCAGAGATCACCGCGCCAACGAACAGGGCCACATTGCGCCACCGATATGGATCGTGCGATAGCAACATCGCGAGATTGGCCGGGAACTGCCACACGTCATCGGCTGGCACGAGTTCCGGCGGCATTTCGCACTCGTCGTATAGTTCGATCAACGCGCAGGCTGCGAGGTACTCTTGAATCGTGAGGTGCGGAAAACGATAGTGATCCGTTTTGTCCGAGAGGAGGACGCCGTTGCGCGTACCAAGGTGCTCCAAGACATGGTCGATCGAAACACCAAGCCCGCCAGGTAGTTGATCCTGCATGTGCAGGTATTTGCGTAGTTCCGACCGAACAAGCGTGCCGGGGTACTTGTTGTAACTGTGCTGCTTGCATTGCAGGCTAAACGCGGCAAGCTTCAGGGCGTTCAACA
>CAYSVE010000703.1:0-3302 GCA_964434365.1 uncultured Anaerolineaceae bacterium
CTGGGCGTGTCGAATAGCCGTATTCTATGGAACCGTTAAATGGCTGTCAAATTGCGAAAATTTGTTCGCCTTTAGTATAGCACAGGGGGTCGCTTGCTGCTTCCCCGTGTTTGTGAATTCGAACACCTGCGTGATAATCGCACGGAAATCGACTAGAATAGTGTGTGCGGCAGCGAAGCTACCCCATGCCACAACGTGCTGACCGTGCGTTCAAACAAATATGAAAGACCGCCCGTGATGAAAAATACGGCCTTTTACGACGACCTACGACAGATTTACCCGCCCAAACGACTCCTCACCAAAAAAGTCGAGCTACTACCCTATGAATCCGACGGGCTAACGGCCTTCAAGACGAAGCCAGCAGCCGTCGTCCTGGCAGAAACCGAGGACGAGATCATCCGCACGGTACGACTGTGTTATGAGGCTGAGGTGCCGTTTGTCTCGCGCGGAAGTGGCACCAGCCTTTCCGGCGGGTCATTGCCCATCGCCGACGGCCTTGTGCTCGGCCTCAACCGGATGAACCGCATCAAACGCATCGACCCTGAACAGCGCATTGCAGTCGTGGAGCCTGGGGTCATCAACTTGAATGTGACGCGAGCGGTGGAACAATACGGCCTGTACTACGCCCCGGACCCATCGAGCCAATCGGTGTGTACCATCGGCGGAAACATCGCCTTCAACTCCGGTGGCGCGCACTGCCTCAAATATGGGATGACGAGCAATCATGTGTTGGGCATGAAGGTCGTATTGGCCGATGGCACCGTCACCGAGTTCGGCAGCGAGAGCATCGAAGGCGTTGGCATTGGGCCAGACCTCGTCGGGCTGTTCGTCGGTAGCGAGGGGCTGTTCGGCGTGGCGTTGGAGATCACCCTGCGGCTGATGACGCAGCCTGAGGAATACCGCACGGTCCTTGCCGCTTACAACGACCTGGGTAAGGCCGGTGAGGCCGTCGCCCAGGTGGTCGCAAGCGGTCTCCTACCCAGCGCAATGGAAATCATGGACCGTGTCACGATCACGGCAGTGCAAGAAGCCGTCGACGCGGGTTACCCAGAGGACGCCGAAGCCATCCTCATCGTCGAACTTGAGGGCGAAACACCCCAGGTGGAAGCAGAATTCCAACAGCTTGAGGCCGTCATCCGCGACTCGGGCGCGGCGGAGATTCGGCTTGCCGCCGATGCCGCCGAACGGGGGCGCATCTGGAAAGGGCGCAAGGGCGCGTTCTCTGCGATTGGCCGCCTAAGCCCAGATTATGTGGTTCAGGACGGCGTCGTGCCGCGTAGTAGGCTTGGCGAGGCACTGGTCACCATTGGCGAACTCAAACAAAAGTATGGCCTTGAGGTCGCAAACGTCTTCCACGCTGGCGACGGAAACCTCCACCCGCTCATCCTCTACAATGGCCGCGAACCTGGCGGTGTCGAAAATGCTGAAGCCCTCGCTGGCGAAATCCTCAAATTGTGCATCGCACTCGGGGGTTCGATCACCGGTGAGCACGGCGTCGGCATGGAAAAACGCGATTACATGCCTGCGATGTTCACCGAGCAAGAAATGGACATCATGCAGGCGATACGTCTGCAAATGGACCCGAAGGAAATCGCCAATCGGGGCAAGATGTTCCCTGGCACCGAGGCACCGGCATTGCAACATCACGGGATGCATCCACTGGAAAAGCAGGGGATAATCTCGCGCGAATGAACGGTGCAACCATCGACTCCGTAGCGGCCATACAAGCGTTTGTTCGAGATACTAGACGCATTCATGTGCAGGGCGCAGGCACCAAAACGGCCCTCGCCCCCGACGATGATGACTGTGCGGTGTTGAACCTGAGCAAACTCTCTGGCATCATCGACTATGAGCCGCAGGAGTATACCTTTACAGCCTATGCCGCCACCCGTGTAACGACCCTCATATCGACACTCGCCGAACACGATCAATTTCTACCATTCGACCCGCTGCTAAACGCAGAAGGGTCCACCATCGGTGGCACCATAGCGGCGAACCTCTCCGGCTCGCGGCGATACCACTACGGCGGCGTGCGTGATTTCATCCTGGGCGCAACCGTCGTCGATGGTGCGGGAAACTACTTCCGCTGCGGCGGCAAAGTCGTGAAAAACGCTGCCGGGTTCGACCTGGCAAAGTTCTACGTCGGTAGCCTGGGTCGTTATGGGGTTCTCGTCGATGTAACGTTTAAGGTCTTTCCACATGCACCAACCTTCGAAACACATCGCCTGAGTTACGCCACGCTACAAGATGCCATCGAAGCCGTTTACTACATCAATCAGCAACCGTATGAACTCGATGCGCTGGACATCGAACCCAGCCGTGGCCAGTGGTCATTGTTGGTGCGCATCGGCGGCCCAGCGGATACGCTGCCTGCACGGGCAACACGTCTCGTAGAGACGCTACGCAAAAACACGACCATCTTAGATGACACCCCCGTCGATGATGCTGCGACGTGGTCAGGTATCAATTCGTTCGCTTGGGCGACTTCTCCGCATATGGTGAAGGTCCCCGTCCCGCCTCGGCAAGTCGCTGTGCTCGATGAGCGTATCGCCAGAGGCGACATGCAGCGACGTTACAGCGTCGGCGGCAATATTGCATGGGTAGCCACCGAAGACGTTGCCGAACTCGACAACATCTTGCAGGACGAGGCGCTAACCGGGTTGCACTTCCTTGGGGCACCGCAAAAAGCGATTATCGGAAAACCCCTGGAGGGTGTTTTCTCTGGGCGGGTGAAAGCCGTACTAGACCCTGAAAACAAGTTCGTTTGAGATTATTCTGATGAAACACGATATTCAGAGCGACGACCCCCGTACACCGGAAATGGCCCACGCAATCGAGAATTGCGTGCATTGTGGCATGTGCCTGCCTGCCTGTCCCACCTACAACGTCCTCCAAGAAGAGATGGACTCACCGCGTGGGCGCATCTACTTGATGAAAAATGTACTGGAAGACAACCTCGAAGCCGAGGAAGCCCAACCCTACATCGACCGATGCCTGGGATGCATGGCCTGTGTGACGGCGTGCCCATCTGGTGTGGCCTACGGCGATTTGCTCGTCGGCTACCGCGCACAGGTAGAAAAAGAGCGTCAGCGCCCCTTCATGGACGCGGTCACGCGCAAACTCATCACTGAGACATTGCCATACCCGAATCGCTTTCGGTTGGCAGCGCAGACCGGAACAATTGGCAAGTTGATGCAAAACGTACTACCCGGCACCCTCGGCACGATGTTGAATCTGCTACCCGACGCCCTGCCACGCGTCAAACCGTTGCCGGAGGTACTCCCCGCTGTTGGTGAAAAACG
>CAYSVE010000704.1:0-3299 GCA_964434365.1 uncultured Anaerolineaceae bacterium
GGGTGACCCTCAGACACACTCTCCGAGGTAAAGTAATACTTCGGAGAGGTCATGAAGGTGAGGTTCACCTGTTCTGTCATGCCTGCTTCCTCCCTTGCGTAAGCCGCAATAACGAAAAGCGCTCGCTACCTGTTGGCGAGCGAGCGCGTGATTCCCATACGTCGTACGCTCATCTGCCAGGGTTACCCCTGCCGGATTTGGCACCTTCCGAAAGCCTTCGGGGTTGCCGCGAGTTCATTGGGCCGGTCCCTCCCTCGCTCGTGATGATAGCATTGTTAACCATGAGGCGCGATAATACGGGTGTGATGGGAGGTTGTCAAGCCATGCTGCTACGGATTTTACTCTTTTTGGCAGGGGTTGGGTTTATGGTGGTGGGGGTGTTTGCCCTGCGGCGCAGGCTCGCGCGCCACAAGCCGCCGATTACCCCGACCTTTAACGTGTTGGCGGGGTTGGCGCTCGTTGTCGAGGCGTTCACACGTACCGACGCGTTCGGCGTTGTGGGTGGGGTGATGATCTTTTGTGCGGGGCTAGCCGCCGCGTTCGGGTACACGCAATGATTACCGGCACCCTGCAAAAAAACGACCCGGCGGAGATGTACCACGGCATCGCCTTCTCGCGCGATTTGTCGCTGAAGCTCGATGACGGCACCCTGCTGCAAATCCACGACCCCGACGCCATCGCCAACGACCTGCGCAAGGGCGAACGGTATGCACTGCTCGTCGCTGCGGACGAACGCACCGACGAAGGGCCGTTCATCGGCGTGGTGCAGCCCTACCTGCACACGACCTACGCTGTCGAAAACAGTGAGTTGCTGGACAAATACGCGCTAGCCGTATACACGCCGTACGGTGCAGTGCTTATCGCAGAGGGTGATGTTGCCGAGCGCGCGACAATCGGCACGACGGGTTTAATTTTGGTGGCAATTGGGGTTTCTGACTGACGGGGCCGCACTCCCGTTAATCCTGTGTACCGTTAATTGGCGGCCCCTAACAGTAGATGTCTAAGGGTAAAGGTTAGCCCAGTGAGCTAACTGTTTTCATCTTAGCCTCAGCAAGTGAGGCAAGGATGAGCACCCGGTTAGGAAGCGGCCTCGGTCTGGAATTCTACGCCCAACTCAAGGGCCGGTATCGACGGTAACTCCTCGCCGAAGAGCCACGCGTCGATCAAGCCATCCACGTCTTCGCCGCTGATTTCGATCGCCAATTCGATGAAGTCCTCGGTGGTGGCCGTGCTATCGTGGAAGCGCTCGGCATAGACCGTGAGCAGGTCGAAGAAGGCCGCGTCGCCGATTTCCTCGCGCAGCGCGTGCAGCGTGAGCGCCCCGCGCACATACACCGCCTGATTAAACAGGTTATCCGACGGCGGCGCGCCGACATCCACCTGGCCGATGAAGAACGGCGTGTTCATAAACCCGTACTGCTGGCGTAGTGCGTTCTCGAACGCCTCGGTGCCCTGGGTGTGCTCTACCCACAGCAGTTGGGCATAGGTCGCGAAGCCCTCGTTCAGCCAGATGTCGCGCCATTGAGCAGGACTCACACTGTTGCCAAACCACTGATGCGCCAACTCGTGCGCGATAACCCCCTCGCTGAAACCGGCGCTCACGCCGATGCCGTACAGCGACAGCGTTTGTGTTTCCAGGGCAAAGCCCAGCGAGGTGGGTATCACCACGCTGCCGTACACTTCGAAGGGGTACGGCCCGAAGCGCGACTCGAAGAAATCGATCATGTCGGCCTGGTTGGCGAAAGCTGCCGTCGCTTCTTCTAGCACAGACGGTGGGAAGTAGTTGCGGATGCGCACGCCACTCTCGGACACGTCCTCCTGAATGACGTACTCGCCGATGTGGACGGTCGCGAGGTAGCTCGCCATCGGGTCGCTGGCCTCCCAGGTGTAACGCATACGCTCACCCACCGGTTCCGTCGCTTGCAGAATGCCGTTCGCCGCTACGGTGAGGTCCTTCGGCACAGTAACGATGAAGGTGTAGGTGGCTTTATCCGTCGGGTGGTCGTTGACGGGGTAGAAGGTCGCCGCGCCCGATGGCTCGCTGGCGACGTACACCCCCTCGCCGAAGTTGTTCCAACCCATGCGGAAGGGGATGGCCTCCGGGCTTATTGGCTCCGGGTTACCGAAGTAGCGCACATCGAGCGTGAACGGCGTGCCCTCGTCGAGCGGCTCCGGCAGTTCGATGAAGATTTTGCGCCCCGCGCGGCTGAACTCGGCGGCTTCCCCGTCGATTTCCAGCGTGGCGATGTTCAGGCCGATGAGATCGATGGAAAACGCGCTGAGGTCCTGCGTCGTTACCGCGTCGATTTCCGCTGTCGCGTCGAGCCGGTTGAGTTCCACGCTTACGTTCATATCGAGCGTGTAGTGCTGCACATCGTAGCCGGTGTTGCCTAGGTCTTCGTAGTATAGGTCGCCTGCCGTGGGCAGGCCGGGCGTTTGGGCCGCGACAGTCCCCACGAGGGCGAACAGGGCAAGGGCGATCAACAAGTTGCGCATGTAGGTTCTCTCTTTGCTTGGTGCTTCGATTATTATAGACCGAATACATAGGGCGCACGCATCAACCGGGCGTACCATGCTACGTCTCTACCGGCGCGTGTACTGTTTTACACACATGCCGTTCGGTTTACCTCATGTGTAACCCATGAGCACCCCGCCCACGGGGTGCATTTCAAATTCGTGCGATACGTTTTTGCCCTCACCCCAACCGTGCCTGCGGCACTAGGAGAGGGGCTAAACGTCGGTTGTTCCCCCTTCTCCTAGCCGTGTAACGGCGATTGGGAGAAGGGGGCTAGGGGGATGAGGGCTAAGAGCCGATTTTGGCTTAGAAATCTACCGTAATGTTTTGCGGGTTTAGGTGTGAAATTGGGTTATAAACGCAATAGTATCCTGCCAAACAGCCAAAGCTACGCTCAAATCCCCATTAATTACGAAATATAACTTACCCAAAGCTAGCTCTAACTGCACTGATGTGAAACACACCCCCGCCCACACCATAATCGACAATCGACTAAGGTTGCCTGTACAATAAACCGTCGTGAGACTGTGAGAACCCGTATCCTATGACACAAATCGGGCGCGTTGTGCGCCGTAACCGAACCACCACCACTGCCCTTGGCTGCGTCGCCGTCGCGGGGAGTTGCGGCATTTTGACCGTGGTGCTCATCTTCGTGGCGCGGAGTTCCATCGCGGGCGTGGGCCTGCGCGCGGCGGGCTGCCAACCCGAGGGCCAAACCGACGTCCTCTTCGATGCCACGCCAGAGCCGACCAGTTTGATGATCTTCGGCGTGTTGTTCGGTGTC
>CAYSVE010000705.1:0-3288 GCA_964434365.1 uncultured Anaerolineaceae bacterium
TGCGGTAGTCCACCCACCTGAAGATCGGTTCGATACCCCTCGAGGTGTTGTCCATCGTACCGGTCGTGCCGGTGGGGGCCTGCGTGAGCAGCGTCACATTGCGGATGCCCTTCTCGCGCACCAACTCGCGGATTTCGGTGTCCATCTGCTGCATGTAACCGCTTTCGAGGAACTTCTCGGCATCGCAGCGCGGGAATGCGCCCTTCTCCTGCGCGATGTCCGTCGAGGTACGGTAGGCCTCGCGGGCGATTTCGCCGTAAAGCTGATTGATGAACCGCACCGACTCGTCGCTGCCGTAGCGGATGCCAAGCTTCACCATGAGTTCGGCAACGCCCATCGTACCAAGGCCCACACGACGTTCGCCGTCCTGCTGAACCTGACGGTTCTCCTCGAAGAAGTACGGCGTCGCGTCGATCACATTGTCGAGGAAGCGGGTCGCATAGCGTACCGTCTGGCGGAGTTCATCCCATTGGACGTCATGACTGTCAGCGTCGTAGAACTTGCTAAGGTTAATAGCACCAAGGTTACACACTGAATACCCACCCAACGGTTGCTCGCCGCAGTTGTGTATAACTACCCCATTGGCAACAAATGAACTGGTGAGAGGTTCCGTCAAGTCGTACACGGCCTCGGTACCATCGGCGTCGATAGCGGTTACAGTGGCTGTGAAGCTCTCTCGGTACGGCACCTTTGCGTATTGCGCAAGTCGATCAATTAGCGAGTCCTGCTTACGACCCAGAATAAAGCCAATTTCATCGGCGAAAACGCGCAGGTTTGTCTTCGAAAGCACCAGTTCATGCTGAGCTTTCGTTAGGTGAGCTTGCTTGCCGCCTTTACCGTCTGGTAAATCGCGGTATTGTTCATCGCGACGATTTTCGTAGATGCGCGAGGCAACGCCGAAATTACCGAGCAGCATCTGCACATGTTGCAGCAATTGCAGATGGCTCGACGAAAGTCGTACTGAAAAGGCCTTATCGAGCGTGCCTTGCACACCACCATTCGCCGTAAACAGCGCCTGGAGGAAGCCGCGCTGCATCTCCTCGGTGCCCTGGAAAACGACTTCCGGCACCTGTAGTTTCTCGTCGATGAGACCGTAATCACCGGCCAGCGTACGCAGACGGTCGCTCTGCACGCGCGCTTCATCACGATCATCACGATCAGCCGCATCCACGACGCCGACGGTGTAGGTGCGCACCCCCGCCGTCATCGGTTCGACGATGTCGTTGACGTACCCGGCAAATAGGGGGGCCAGTTCGCGCTTTTCGTCACCGAAGAAGGAAAGCACCGCCCGGTCGGCCTTGATGGTGCCATCGCCGACAAGCCAACCTAGCACACGGCCAAGTTCCAGCGAACCCTCGTGCCCAAAGCCACCCTTGCGGTTGAGGATATGCACCTTATCACCGGGTTGCAGGTCTTGCAGTTCCACCCAGCCACGCGGCGTCATGATACGATGATCTGCCGTTGCGCGCAGTGTGTAGCCTTCGCGGGTTTGAAGCTTAAACACTGGCTTATCGCCGGTGTAGAACACACGAGTCGCCGGAGTAGTGTTGTTTTCCAGGCCAAAACGCCCGTCGATCGTCGCTTCGATCGCGGTTTCATCGTTGAATAGGTCTTCGGCCTTGACCAAACCCTTGTCGGTGTAGATGCGTGTGTCACCGGTTACGCATGGATTAGTGGAAATTAGGGGGTTAAAATACCAGCTATTCGCCATCTTGTTGCTGCGCTCGCGGAACCACACGCCTGGTTCTGCACTGGCCCACGCACTCTCGATGATGGCGTGCCACACCTCGCGCGCCTTCACCGTCTTGTAGCGGACGACCTTCCGCCCACTCGCCATCCAGCCTTCGAGGTCTCCGTCCCACAACTCGTCATAGTCCGGGTCCGATGTATCGGGGAACATCAGATCCCAATCACCATCGGCCTTGACGGCTTCCATCAGCTTATCACTTACACCTACGCTAATGTTCGCGTTGGTGACCTGCCCGGCCTGCCGCTTGCTGTTGATGAAGTCGAAGACATCGGGATGCCAGTCGTTGAGGATGAGCATTAGCGCGCCACGACGTGACCCGCCCTGCTCGATGAGGCCTGTTACGAAGCTGTAGAGCGCACCCCAGCTTACCGACCCGCTGCTGCGGCCATTCACACCTTTGACGTAGGCGTGGCGCGGGCGCAACGTTGAAATATTGATGCCCACCCCGCCACCACGAGACATGATCTCGGTCATCTCACGCAGGGTGGCGATGATACCCTCGCGGGAATCCTTGGGGGAGGGGATCACGTAGCAGTTGTAGAACGTCAGGTCTTGATCGGTACCTGCCGCAGTGAGGATGCGCCCACCGGGCACGAACTTCCAGTCATCGAGCAGCCAGCGGAAACGCTCTTGCCACATTTGCTTGTGTTCCGGCGAGGTTTCGATGTCTGCAATACCTGCCGCAACGCGGTCCATCATCTGTTCTGGTTTAGTCTCCAGCGGTTTGTCGACATTTTCGATGTCGCGCTGGACCGTTTCCCCATCGAGTAGTTCGATCGTCACAGTGGGCAAGCTCATCGCCGTAATTTTACCGACTTCACGCTGCCCCGTGGACGAATCGACAACGACAATAACCGTATCGCCTACAGCGAGCGACTCGCGCGTCATATCCTTCTGCGCGTAGCGATCCAGGAAAATTTTGTAACCCAGTTGATGGAGGGCATTTTGCTGGGTTTGCTGCTGAACCATGGTGCATCCTCGGCGGCTAATTTATACAGAGCGAACATAAACCCAACGGTCGGCCAATCCGTCAAAAAATCGGCTGGCCGCCGATGTGTTTGTATCGTGATGATTTGAGTGTGTGAGGGTTGGACAACCAGCTTGTTCCACCAGAGCGGCTAGCCCATAACCACAGCCACATTCTAGCACGAATCCAACGCGAATGCCTCGAACAGAATGCTTAAATTAGGCACAAGTTTGGTTTTTATTTCGTTTGTATGGTGTAACAAAATCCCATCGAATCCCACATAACCCACAGTCTCTTAAGCTGCAAGGGGTGCTCAAGGGTTCAATTATGCTTTACCATTGTTATTAAGGGAGTGTCAAGAACAGCCCGCCACACGAGCGGGCTGTAGACGGGCTAGCGACGTTGACGGCGCAGGAACGGTGGGATGTCGAGGTCATCCTCGTCGTAAACCGGCGTCGATGGGGGTTGTTGCGGTTGTTGGCGTGGCTGCGCCGGGGGCTGTTGCGGTTGCACTGGCTGTTGCTCGTCTTCCCGCGTTCGTGGACGCACAACCGGGCGCGACATCGATGAC
>CAYSVE010000706.1:0-3284 GCA_964434365.1 uncultured Anaerolineaceae bacterium
TTTAACAGATGTCGCGTCCTCAGTGCGTGGTATAGCCGCCATCTACCACGATCGATGTTCCGGTGAGGTAGGATGCCTCATCGGACGCGCAAAATAGCGCGACATTCGCAATTTCTTCGGGCGTGCCCAGTCGCTTTAATGGGATCTTCTCGATAAAACTGTCTAGCGAACTGGATTCCTCATCGCTGATGCGCACAGCGGGGGTGTCGATGGCACCAGGTAACACGCTCACCACCCTGATATCTGGGGCAAGTTCGAGCGCAAGTGAGCGTGTAAGGGCCATCATGGCCCCTTTGCTTGCCTGGTAGGCGATGTAACCCGTTAGCCCGACGATACCGTGTACCGACCCCGTGTTGAGGACGACGCCGCCACCACGTGCTCGCAGGTGCGGAATCGCGAACTTGGTGGCCAGCCACACCGGTCGGAGGGTTACGTCGAGGGTGCGCTGCCAGTTTTCGGTTGTGGTTTCCTCTGCGGTCTGCGCGATTGTCCAGTAGGCATTGTTGTGGAGAATATCCAGCCCGCCGTATGTCGAAACTGCAAACTCGATCATCGCTTGCAGGGCCGTTTCGTCGGCGACATCGGTATGAACGAAGGCTGCGGCATCTCCTGCCCGCTCGATTTCTGCGACCGTTTCCTCTCCGGCATGGCGGTCGATGTCTGCCACAACGACCTTGGCCCCCTCCTGAGCGAAGCGTTGCGCCGTTGCCCGGCCAATACCCGATGCGGCACCCGTGATAATCGCAACTTTGCCTGTTAAACGCATACCATCACCCCCATCGGCTCACGTCAGCCTTTCACACCGAAGGTAAACATCATGCCGCCGTCGACGAAAATGTTCTCACCCGTGATGTAGTCACCCGCATCCGATGCGAGGAGCACCGTCGCCCCGGCAAGGTCGGACGGCTTGCCAGGAACGCCACTTGGAATAACATCAACTGCGCTTTTGTACAACTCCGGGTCGGAGAATACTGCGTCCGTCATTTCGGTCCAAAATCGGCCCGGCGAAATCGCGTTGACGTTGATGCCATACGGTGCCCATTCTACAGCCAGGGAGCGGGTAAGCATCCGCAGGCCGCCCTTGCTGATTGCGTACAGCGCGACGTTTGGCACCGCCCGCTCGAACGTGCCCGAACCAATATTGATGATTTTGCCCTTGCCCTGCTGCTTCATGAGGGGGAGTGCAGCTTGGCACGCGAAAAAGACGCTCTTGAGGTTAACCGATATCAGGCGATCCCAGTCATCCGGTGTAAACGTCTCGGCGGGCTGGCGGATGTTAACACCGGCACCGTTGACCAAAATATCTAAATGGCCAAAGTGCTTGTGTGCCGTGGTCACGAGGTTTTGCACGGCTTCGGTGTTGCCGATATCGACTGGAATCGTGATTACACGGCGTCCGATGTCTGTGATGAGTTGGGCAGCGGCGTCCAACTGGTCAACGGTGCGTGCGGCCAGGGCGATGTCTGCACCGGCGTGGGCAAGTGCCAGGGCCATGCCCAAGCCCAAGCCCCGGCTGCCACCAGTTACCAACGCGGTGCGTCCATCCAATCGAAAGGATGGCATTTCGAAGTCTTTATCGAGTGGTCGTTGTTGTTGTGCAGACATCAGTTGGTTACCCATCCATTTCGAAATTTAGTCTCTGGTTGTTTATCGATATTTGAGTACTAGGCCTGGCTATCTACACCCTTACCCAACGAGAATTCTTGCTCGATAAGCGCGTTGTGTTCGCCGATAGTAGGGGCACCGACGGAAGACGTCAGCCGTTCGCCATCGATGCGAATGGGGCACCGCGTCGTTTCGAGCGAGGTGCCACTCGCACGCGTGGTTGTTTGTAGCATTTCTAGTACCCGAAACCCCTCGTGAGCAAATAACTGGGGCCAGGTCAACACGTCGGCGCACCACACATCGGCGGGTTCCAATATCGACAACCAATGCGCGGTCGTCTCGGTGACAATGTGGTCGCGAAGTATTCGCTTGATCTCATCGCGTTTGGTGAACCATTGTGCCTCGTCGGTGTATCGCGTCAGCGCTTCGTTGCCGATCAGTTGCCCGAGCCGTACGATCGACTGCATGGCGAGTGCCAGATGACCGTCCTGCGTGCGGTAGATGCCATACGGAGCTGCTAAATAGGCGTGGGCGTTGTTAACCTGGCTACGCTTCGGAAGCTTGCCACCATCGTTGAGGTACGTTGTGATGACCTCGAATTGAAAGTCCAGGATCGACTCCATCATCGTAATTTCGATGTGCCCGCCTTCACCGGTAATACCCCGCCTAACCAAACACGCAAGTATCCACTGTACGGCGTGTGCCCCTGCAATCATATCTGCGATGGCGAGGCCGAAGGGGGTTGGTGGGGCATCGGCTTCGCCGCTGAGCCACGTGAGGCCAGATAACGCCTGTACGAGCAGGTCCTGGCCAGGTTTGGTCGACCATTCGCCCTCGCGACCGTAGCCGGAGATGCTTGCGTACACAATCCGTGGGTTGATCGCCCTGACCGTTTCGTAGTCTAGGCCGAGGCGTTCGATGACACCAGGGCGGAAGTTTTCGATGACGACGTCTGCCTGGATGAGCAGTTGTTTCACTTTTTCCAGGTCGTTTGCGTCTTTGAGGTTGGCAGCGTAGCTCTGCTTATTCCGGTTAATAGCATGAAAGAGCGTGCTATCGCCATCTAACTTGATATTGGAGATGTAAAGCTGGCGGCACAAATCACCCTTATCTGGTCGCTCGATTTTGACGACCCGTGCGCCAAGGTCGGCAAGGCGTAGGCCTGCCGATGGCCCCGCAAGAAATTGGCTGAAATCTACGACCAGCAATCCGTCCAGTGGATATTGCATACGTCTGCTTGCCCTCAAGTGTCTGAATTTCCCTCGTTAACCGCTATTGGGGAAGCCATCGGCGTCGGGGGCGTTGCTCCAGCTCTGTAGCGTTTGCCCACCGTCGATTAGCAAAGAAGACCCCGTGATGTGCCGCGCATCGTCGGAGGCGAGGAAGGCGACGGTGGCCGCCACATCTTCGGGTTGCCCCACGCGGCGTAGTGGGATTCGGTTGGCGAAACGCCCAAAAAATTGCGCCCACGCTTCGGGGTCGTCTTCGGCCTGCCGAAAGCTGAGTTGCGTTTGAATGATGCCCGGGCAAATCGCATTCGTGCGGATGTTGTAGCGCCCTAGCTCTAGCGCAAGGCTGCGGGCAAAAGCCTTCATGGCTTCTTTGCTCATCATGTATGGGCCAGCGCCAAGTATAGTGTCCCATCCCCCCGACGATGATCCCAAGAGGACGAAGGCGCC
>CAYSVE010000707.1:0-2852 GCA_964434365.1 uncultured Anaerolineaceae bacterium
AGCGTTTCGAAATCGACTTAATTTCTAAGTAAGGCTTTATATCGCTTGACATAATAATTAGCCAAATCTTTAGGACTCTTCTTTTGCGTACCCCAGACTGTAGCAACAGTTGACGGGTTTCGCAAGCTTTTCAAAAGTTTTCCGCAGTTTTCGTTAGTAATCGAAAGCACAAACGACAGTTTTCGGGCGAGGCCCACGGCACATCGTGTAACGTACCGCACAGTCCCCCAGAGCGGCCCGTTCCCCACGTACTTCAACGATATGGTTGCTATATGGCTGCGATGCGATCTCGCGAGGCGCGAGCCGTGCGGCTGAACATTAGTGGATTTCGTTCTGTACCTGTCATTGTGCCGGCCATCGACCTCGGCGAAAAGGTGTCGCTGCGTGTGGGGTTGGTGTGCTTCTTCATGTACCGAAAGCACAGAGTGGCGCGGTTATGGGCCTTGCTCGATGATCTGATTGCGCGCGGCCTGGCAGGCGCGGAAAAAGTGGCCGCTTTGCATCGGTGGATGGACATCAACCATGCGCACAACAGCCCAGATACCTGGACATCGACATCGAATATGAATTATTGCTGCCAGAGTACATCAGCCTCATCTGGCGGACCATCAACCACGTCAAGCAGGTGATATACCCCGACGGTCATCTGGAGGCGAAGGTCTACCTGGGCTTCTCGCATCGGTGGGTATCGCAGGAGGCGATAGAGGCACAAAGAGCAGCCACATCATAGCCAACCCACAACGCAGCCGCCCCCTAAACCCGCGCTAGGCGCGCTGCAACCACCCGCGTGCTTCGTCTTCGTCGCAGAAGACCCGCACCGGGCAACCGAAACACTGCGATAACCCCAGATTGAGCGCCAACCGACGCCGCCGCCGCTTGCTGTTCGACGTCACAAACGCGATTCGCTGGGGCCGAACTGTGCCATCTATGATGGGTTGGCACGCTGCGTTGATGTCGCCGCTGGTAGTCACCAGCAATTTTGCAACCGGCTGTTGCGGAAGCGCTTCGCCAGCGCGAAGTTCGGTAATTGGGGAAGTCATTATGTTGTTCATCATTATGCTCGATTAATGCTCGATCTGCGTACATCACATCTACTACATCTCTCTTCGCATTGTACTGCCCCCCCCGACGGCGTTTCCACTATCGGCGTTAACGCCCTAAGTAACACGAACAGCGCTAACTTTTAACCGCGTTTGCATTCTGGTTTAAACGTTGCCAATAGGCTGAATTTACACACGTAGCATTCGTGATTTAATCGCTTGCCCGCGCTGCTGACAACATCGTTCGCCAATACGCCAGAGGCGACCTGTGCCGATACTCGGCAACAGGGCGTGACCAAACTGTGCCCGCAATGTGTTCGCTCACAAGCGCAGAAGTGCGCTAAACTATAGCTGTGAGAAACGTTTGCCCCACGGGCAGACCACATAAAAACTTTCTTGAAAGGATCGTACCGTGACCAAAAAGAATCTTTCCAGACGCAATTTCCTCAAGCTCACTGGTGCCGCCGCAGCGGCAGCCGCCCTCCCGAAATCGACCCTCGCCGTGCCGAATATCATCTTGCAGCGCGATCCTATTCGGCTGGCGGTGGGCGGTTGGGCCGTGGATAGCATCACCACAGCGCTGGCCGAACTGGACTTTACCGGGCAAACGGGCATCGAGGTAGAGGTCCTCACCCGCCCCGGCGCGCCGGACGAGATGATCACGCAGATGGCGGCAGGTGCCCGCGCCAACAACAGCCCCTACGATGTCATCGACTTCGAGGACGAACTGGCGATTACCGGCTCGAGGGCCGGGTGGTACATGGGCCTCGATGACATTCTGCCGTCTGGCTTCTACGACGACTTCCCCGAGGGCATGGTGCAAATGGCCGAGGTCTGGGACCAATTCGAGGGCGAGACCTTCCGCATCCACCACAACTACGAGGCCTGCTACTGGTGGTACCGCGCCGACTGGTTCGAGGAAATGGGGGCAGACGTACCGACCACCTGGGAGGACGTCGCAGCACTGGGCGCAGTGTTCACAAACCCGGATACCGGCGTCTGGGCGACGGAAGACGGCCTCATCAGTGGCGGGTTCTTCAACGTGTACCTGGCCTGGGTGACGTTGCAAGCCGGTGGTAACCCCTTCGATGTGGGGCCAGAGTTCCGCACTGCGCTGGAATACATCAACGACCTGATGTACACCAGCAATGCGCTTAACCCGGCTTCGTTGCAGAAGGACTACGACCAGCAAAATGCAGACTACCTCGCAGACCGTGTGGCGTTTATGCGCCAGTGGCCGTTCTTCTACAGTGTAACGCGCAGCGCCGAAGACTGGTACGAAGAGGGCAAGGCGGAAATCGCGCTGCCGCCAGCAGGGCCGGGCGGGGTAACGGGGAGCACCTATGCCGCCGGTTGGGGCTGGGGTATCCCCACGCACACCCAACGCCCCGAGGAAGCCGCCGAACTCGTCGCCTTCCTTGCGGACAACGACAACGCCGCGGCGATGGCCGAAATCGACGTGTGGTACCTCAGCGCGCGTAACTCCGTGCTCGACCGCGTCGGCGACCAGGAGGGTATCCCGGCAGCGCTGAAGATGTACTCCGATGCCGGGGTTATCGGCACGCGTCCGTTCCACGAGAACTTCGTCGAGGCACTATCGGTCCTCGAAGAGTCGGCCTCGGCCTACCTCACGAATCAGATCGACCTGGATACGGCTGTATCGCAGGCCGCCAGCCGCATGGAAAACATGTAAACTAACCGGCGGTGCACGAAACCGTTATTTTTTGCGAGGGGAGCCACACAAAGGAACAGCGCGACAAAAAAAAAAATTAAACAACAGTATAATCCAGATTTAAGATATTACGCTTTAAC
>CAYSVE010000707.1:2862-3279 GCA_964434365.1 uncultured Anaerolineaceae bacterium
ACAACCCCCGCCATACGCCGGCACCGCCGCCCGCCACCCGAATGCAAAACATGAAAACTACCCGGCGGTGCCCTCGCCGTTTCTTGTTGGCGAGGGCACCCCCAATTCGGCCCTGGCCGACGAAAAAACTTCTTAACCGACTTTCGAAAATACCGACCATGACCTCAAATGCGAGTAGACGCCCCGCTCCACGCCGGTCCGCCTTACTCAGGAAACTGACCCTCTTCGGGGTGCTGGTTGCGCCTGCGTTGCTGCTGCGCTTTGCCACCGCCGCCTACCCCATCGTCGACACGCTGCAACTGAGCCTGCGCGAGTTCAGGAACTACGGCACCTCTATCGAGTTCGTTGGCATGCAAAACTTCACCGGACTACCCACCGATTTCGGCTTCAGGGGCGCGTTGACGTTCGCACTGTGGT
>CAYSVE010000708.1:0-3274 GCA_964434365.1 uncultured Anaerolineaceae bacterium
GGTGTAGGCGATCATCCCCACCGCGTACAGGTCGGCCTGCGGGGTGGGGGACTCGCCGTAGATGACCTCTGGGGCCATGAAGGCCAGCGTGCCCGATGGCGGTTCTTCTTGCTTCACGCCCACAGGCCGCGCAAACCCCAGGTCGATGACAAAGACATTCCCGTTTTGGACGAGCACATTCTCTGGCTTGATGTCGCCGTGCACCACGCCCAAACGGTGAATTTCCACAAGGGCACCTACAAGCTGCACCAGCAACGGCAGTGGATCGTTAGTACAATATTCTGTAATCGTTTTCACACCATGAAAAAGCGGCATCGTGTAGTAGGGTGTGCCGTCCTCGGCGATACCGAAATCGTACACCGGTATGATGTTGGGGTGGTCGAGGGTGGCCAGCAAATCGTATTCGCGCCGCATGTGGTCGGCGACGGGTTGCTCTAACCGCGTTGCGGCACTGGGCCAGGGCTTTTTAAGCGCTACGGTTTCGTTTGTCAGTTGGTCGAAAGCCGCGTAGATCGCAGCCATCCCACCGGAGCCTACCCGCTCGAGTAACTGGTAGCGGCGGTCGAATAGCATAGTCTGCCCCAGAAATCGTTTTCATACACCTACGACAAATAGCATACCATCAATTCCTTACGATTACATTGTGAATTCGGCCAAAATTCATATGGCCATGTGGCTAAATTGCGAGGTGACGCTGAATCTTCGTCATCACATCGCCCAACTGGAAAGGCTTCTGGATGTAGTCCACCGCACCAACGGCATACGCCCGTTCGATGTCGGCTTCCTCACTGACTGCGCTGAGGAAGATCACCGGCACGTCGGTGAGGATAGGGTCGGCTTTGATGGCCACGCACACCTCATAGCCGTTCATCTCCGGCATCATAATATCGAGCAGGATGAGATCGGGCGGGGCGGCCTGTGCGGCGCGCAGGGCCATTTTGCCGCTACTTACAGGGCGCACCCGATAATTTTTGTCCGCCAGGATATTTACCAACAAACGAAGATTGATCGGCGTATCGTCTACGATGAGGATGTTGTGTTCTGTCACAATCTGTAATCCTGAGCCACTAACGATAATTACGACTTTTGCTAACACAGGGTAACAAGAGAGTCGCGCAATATCATCGGGCATCGGGGTAAATATCCACTAGCCATATGGCTAATCGAGCAGGCGATGTTCCAACGCATAGGCGACGGCCTCGGTGCGCGTGGCAGCCCCAAACTTCGATAGGATTTCGCCCACATAATACTTGATAGTCGCGCGGCTGAGGTGCAGCTTTTCTGCGATTTGCGGGTTGGTGAGGCCCGCTGCCATGAGTTCCAGCACTTGGCGTTCGCGCAGCTTCAGGTCGATTTGCGGTTCGTTGCGCGCGTGGATGAGTGCCGCAGTCGCCTCTGGCGAGAGCACCGATTGCCCGGTGTGCGCTGCGGCGAGGGCATCGGCGATTTGCTGCACATCGGCGTTTTTCAGCAGGTAGCCCTTCGCACCCGCGTCCAGCGCAGCCGTGACGTGGGTTCCGTCGTCGTAGCTGGTGAGCACAACCACCTGCACATTCGGGTGCTGCGCTTTAATTGCCTGTGTAGCGGCCTGCCCCCCCATACCCGGCATTTCCAGGTCCATCAACACCACATCGGGCATCACGGTGGCACACAGGTCCAGGGCTTCCTCGCCGGTGGCGGCCTCGCCCACCAGCTCGAACGCGTCCATCACCTGCAAGTAGCCCGCAAGGCCTTTCCGCACCACATGATGGTCGTCTACAACCAAAACACGAATCGTCACAGGTCTACCTCCAGGATAATTTCGGTTCCTTCGTCGGGGTGGGTGCGGAGGGACCACCGCGCGTCGATCTCCAGCGCCCGCGCTTTCATATTCGCCAACCCGAAGCGCCCACTCGGCGTGCGTTCCGGGTCGAAGCCGCGCCCGTCATCGGCGATGCGTACCGTCAGGTATCTGTCGCGCTCGACCACCTCCACGATGATGTGGGTCGCCTCGGCGTGCTTGATGACGTTCGACAGGGCCTCCTGCACGATGCGATACAGCGTAATCTGCACATCGGGCGGCAATATCGTCTGCACGGCACATCGAACGCCGACCTCGGCCCCGGTGCGCCCGGCGAGGGTTCTCGCCAGTGTGTGCACCAACTCACCAAAGTTGGAATCGCTGAGCGAGGCCGGGCGCAGTGCGTACATGAGCACGCGCATTTCGGCGATGGCCTCTTTGGCCCGCTGCCGAATTTCGACCAGGCCGTCTTCGGTGCGGGTGGGGTCTTTACGGTGTTGCAGGAGCGTGGTTTCGGCGGCGATGCTCAGCGAGAAGAGTGTCTGGTTCACCGCGTCGTGCAGCTCGCGGGCGATGCGCTGCCGTTCTTCGAGGGCGGCCAGTTCGCGGGCTTGCTTCAGCGCCTTATACAGCTTCAACTCCTTGTGGACGCGCGCCAGCACCTCCGCGTGCTGGAACGGCTTGCTGATGTAGTCCACCGCGCCCAGCCGAAACGCGTTGACCTTCGCCTCGGTGTCGTCCTCGGCGCTGATGAAAATAATCGGGATTTCCGCGAGGGCGGCGTTGGCCTTGAAGCGCCTACACACCTCGAAACCATCGAGGCCGGGCATCCGAATATCCAACAAAATGAGGTCCGGCGCCGTTTCTTCGGCAGCGCGCAGGCCCACCGACCCGCTGCGGGCCGGGCGCGTTTTGAAGCCCACCTCGCGCAGCAGCGCAATGAGCAGGTTCAGGTTGTCGGGGTTATCGTCGATAATCAGGATGTCCGCGTTCATACAGCAAGCATACCGGAAAGCGCCCGCCTGTGCCTATAGCCCCCTGCGCAGCAGCCCGCCCCTAGCCGCCGCCCGCCTTGCGCTTGGCGATGGCGAGGCCCTTTTTGGCGCTTTCGAGGTTGGGGTTTAGCTTGAGGGCCTGCTCAAAGTCGCGGATCGCCGCCTCGTAGTCGCCCATCTCGCGGTAGGCAGCACCCCGGTTGTTGTAGGCCGCCGCATTGGCCGGGTCCAGCCGCAGCGCCTCGTCGTAGTCGCGGATCGCCGCCTCGTAGTCGCCTTTTTTCGCGTAGGCAGCACCCCGGTTGTTGTAGGCCGCCGCATAGGCCGGGTCCAGCCGCAGCGCCTCGTTCAAGTCGCGGATCGCCGCCTCGTAGTCGCCCATCTCGCGGTAGGCGTTGCCACGGTTGTTGTAGGCCGCCGCATAGGCCGGGTCCAGCCGCAGCGCCTCGTCGTAGTCGCGGATGGCCGCGTCATAGTCGCCAGCCTGCCCGTGCTGGTA
>CAYSVE010000709.1:0-3269 GCA_964434365.1 uncultured Anaerolineaceae bacterium
ATGAGGACGCGCATAAACGGCTCCGATGAGTGAGCAACCATGTGAGTTTGATTATTGCACGGAGCCAACCCTACATCTAGCGCGGGGGGGCTACGCTATAATGGCACGCATGACGATATTACGTTTTTCCTTCATGACTTTTGCAGTAACGCTGGTTTTGGTCGCGGCGGCGCGCGCGGCGGGCCGGGCCATGCCCACCGAGATGATCTCGTTCCAGCACGGCGACCGTGCGTACCTGTTAGATGTGCAGACGCGGCAGCAGGTCACCCTGGCCCGGTCGCGCAATATCGCGTGGGCACACAACCGTACACACTACGCCCTTGCTCGTGATGGACAGGTGCTCACCGGGCGTTTGGGGGCGGGCATTCCGCAACCCGTAACCGGCATCGAGCTATTGATCAATGCCATTTCACCCACGTGGTCGCCCGATGGCGCGCAAATCGCGTACATGGCGGGTGTCGGAAGCTTCATCGATTTGTACCTGACAGACTTCGAGAACGCACCGCGCCGCCTGACGACGAACGCGATCGTTGTTGAGGGGCCGGTATGGTCGCCCGATGGCGCACAAATCGCATATGTCGATGCTCGCCAGAATATCGCGGACCTGTTCGTTATCGATGCTGAGCCGGGTGCGCGCCCGCGCCGATTAACGAACCGTGCCAACGTCACCGGGCCGGTGTGGTCGCCAAATGGCACGCAGCTTGCGTTCATCACACGTGATAACCCGCTGTGGACGATCAATGTGATCGATATCAACTCGGGTGGTTCGACGACCCTGGCAGAGTTTGTGCGGCCTATCTCGTCGTTGGCGTGGTCGCCGACTGGCACCCAACTCGCGATGATCGTTAGCGAGCGGCGTAATCGGCTGTACGTGCTCACCCCCGGCGACGACGCGCGGCGCATTCGAACGCACCCGCACGGGCACATTCATCATTTGCTTTGGTCTGGCGATGGTGCCCAGCTTATCGGCTACGGGCCAGAGCAACTCGGCACGGGCTTTTACACCGTAAACCCGCACACTGGCCAAGCCCAATACATCGCCTACGTCGATGGGGTCGAGGTTCATCATATGGTGTGGGCCAACGACGTCGAATCACGCTTTGTCGGTACTGTGTTGGACCGCGCCACCAACACCCAGGATTTGCACCTGATCACAAATGAGGGGCTACGACGGCTCACCGTCACGCCCGGCCCCGAGATCAACCCGGTATGGCTGGGGAACCCACAATGACATGTACCCGCACGACAATTCGTTTGAGCCTGTGGACGATGGTATTTGCGTTTGCGCTCATCCTACTGATGGTGCCGCTTGGCGGTGTGTTTCAGCCGGAGCAAATTTCGTACCGAATTAACCAAACGCTCTACCTGATGGACATCACCCGGCGGGTCCCCGTCCCTTTGCTGCGCCCCGATGCCAATGTGAATCAGATGGCGTGGTCGCCCGATGGGTCGCAGTTGGCCTATACCGCCCTCGGCAAACTGTACACAATCGATGTTGGTGGACGGCGCGGGCTGCGCCACAACCCCACCCCCCAACTGCACATCGATACCGATATTGCCGTCGGTGGGCCACAGTGGTCGCCCGATGGCACGATGATCGCGTACTTAAGTGGGCTGCACAGCTTCATCGATGTGTACTTGTACGACTTCGAAGGCTCACCACAACGCCTGACGAACGGCGCGATTGTGAGTTCGCTGCCGGTGTGGTCGCCAGATAGCGCCCTCATCGCCTACACCGATATGAGCAACAACGTGCCAGATGTTTTTACGGTGTCGGCAGGCGATGGCGAGGTACAGCGGATTACAAATCGTACCCACGCGACATCGCCCGTGTGGTCGGTGGATGGCGAGCGGCTCACCTTCATCGGTCGTAAGGAGAAGTTCGCTTACATCATGGCGATGCAACCCGGCCAACCCGATGGCGACGTGCTGGCGGAAGTCCGCGCACTGAGCCTTGTTCAATCTCCACAGAGCGACCTTATTGCGGTGTCATCGCTGGATGCGTGCTGCTATAACGTCGACATATTGCAGCCAGACGGGACCATGCACCGCGTGGCCGATGGCCACAACATCGCGCAGATGGTGTGGGCGTCCGATGGCGAAGCGATATTGGGCTTGGCCACCTTCACCGAAGACTACGACCTGCTGTTGATCAACGTGCAGACTGGAGACATGCGCCAAATCACGAATACGCCGAATGCTATCGAAAATAACCCGCAATGGCGGAGCAACCCCCAATGACGATGAGTGCGATTGTATACCGGTTATTGTTCTCGGTTGGGGTGGCAGCAGCTATCCTTGTCGTGATGACCGGGCGCCTTGCCGGGCTAATGCCCTCGCAGCAGGTGGCCTACGTCGCCTTCGATGGCCTGCCGGACCTCACGCTGATGGATGTGCGGCATCGCCTCTATGTGCAATTCGAGGACATCCCCTCGCCGTTAGCGACATTTCAACCTGCGTGGTCGCCCGATGGGTCGAAGCTGGCATACATCAGCGATCAACGCGACCCGTACGTGCTCGAAGTGGAAACCGGTGAACTCACACGCCTGACGGACGGCGTGCGTGTCGAGGCGATTTCGTGGGCACCCAACGGCCAGCAAATTATGCTAATGGCCTCGTTTACACAGTTCGATTCGCGCGATGTCTATATCATCGATTTGCGCGATTACACCGTGCGCAGCTTCAGGCTCGGCCTCTCCTCGATGTTCATGGGTATCCCGAAGTGGTCGCCCAATGGCGAGCGGTTGGCGTTCGTCGCGGGGCGCAACGGTGCCGATGATGTCTACACCCTCGATGTTGCTACAGGTGACATCGAGCAGCGTACGAACCTACGCTTCGCCCGTGCTGTCGATTGGTCGCCGGACGGACGGCAGATGTTGTGGCACACTGGTGGCGCTCGTCGCTACAACGATGAAGCCCGGCTGACGCTGTATGATCTGGAACAAGGGCAAGCTCTCGACGCGCCGGAACCGACCGGTCTGTTTTTAGCTCCGGCCTGGTCGCCCCAGGGAGACGGCTGGCTGAATATCACGGCGGTTGAAAAAACTGATCAGCTGCAACTCAACCAGGGAGATCAGCCCGACATTTTAACCACCATTACCGACCGCCACATCGTCTTTTCCTGGTCCCCCGACGGTCAGCAGATTGCCTATGCCCTTCAGGACGGAGTCGAGCCGAATTACGGCCCGATCCACCTGTTTGATCTGCACACGGGACAAACCCGGCGATTGACCGAACCGCGCTCCAGCATCGTCAGCTTCTTCTGGTCG
>CAYSVE010000710.1:0-3262 GCA_964434365.1 uncultured Anaerolineaceae bacterium
CGCCGGCACGAGCAAGTCCTCGGTGGGTGGGGCCTCGGCCTCGGAGAGGTCTGCCGGGGCGGGCAGGCTGGGTAGCGTCGGCGTCGGCGGAACATCCGTCGGTGTCGGGGTAATGGTCGGTGGGTTGAGCGTGAGGGTGGGGGCAATCGTCGGCGGGGCGACGGGTTCGCAGGCCGCCAGCAACACAAGTACGGCGATGCACGCGGCCTGCAGTAGTCGGGGCATGGGGCAACTAGGCCTGGTGCAGCTTTTCCTCGACATCGGCGACGGAAACGCCCTCGATGCTGATGAGCTTTTCGCGGCCATCGACCCCCGCGACGATTTCGATCTTCGAGACGTCGACGCTGAGCATGTCTGCGATGAAGTCCACCAGTTCTTTGTTGGCGGCGGGGTCGCCAGCGGGGGAGGCCATCAGGCGAACCTTGAGGATGCCGTCCTCCTGTATGCCGACCACTTCGGTTTCCTTCGCGCGGGTGACGACCCGTACGGGGAAGGCCGCACCGCCCTTAGCATCGGTAATTTCGAATTTACGGTCTGTCATCGTGTGCCTTTCAACCTAAACAGTCGGCCCTGCGTACCGCAGGACCGCAATCATATGCCAATTATAGCACGGTCGATTACAACGCGCTCGCGAGGATGCTCGTCACAAACGAAATGCCGAAGAACACGATGAGTGGGCTGAGGTCGATCATACCGGTTTGGGGCAGTGCGTTGCGCACGGGGGCCAGTACCGGCTCGGTTACATCGTGGATGAAGCCCACAATTTGGGCGATGGTGGGGTTGCTGGTATCCATCGGAATCCAGCTCAACAACACGCGTGCCAGCAGCACGAAGTTGAAGAGTTGCAGGAAGGTGATGACGAGTTGCAGGATGAACATGTTGCCTAGCTCCTTGGTTTTCAGTACTCACGTTCGCCGAAAATAGCCCGCCCCACACGCACGACCGTCGCGCCTTCTTCGATGGCAACAGGATAGTCGTCGGTCATGCCCATGCTCAGGCCCGGCATTGGGTGGTCGTATTGCTGTTGGACCGCCGCTCGCAGCGCAGCCAGCGACCGAAACACCGGGCGTGTTCCGGCTTCGCCGATGCCGTAGGGGGCCATCGTCATAAGGCCCTGCACGTGCAAGTGCGGTTCGGCAAGGATGCTGCCGATTTCCTCCATCAGGCGTTCGCGGATGCCCGCATCGGCCTGCCAGTTGTGGCCTTGTAGGCCGTACTTGCTGTCCTCGCCGCTTACATTCACTTGAATGTACACGGTTGGCTTGGTGATCATTGTACCCGCAGTTTTCGCTAGTTTCGACGCCAGCTTGACGCTATCGACTGAGTGAATGATGGGAAACAGCGGGATAACGTCCTTCACTTTGCGGCTTTGCACATGGCCGACCATATGCCAGGTGGGTTGCGGCAGGCCGCCGATCCTATCGGCGACTTCGGGCAGCTTCTCCTGTGCCTCTTCTACGCGGTTTTCGCCGAAATGTTGCACACCACCTTCCAACGCAGCCAGCACATCGCTCACGGGTTTGCGCTTGCTCACCGCCACCAGGGTGATGTCGGCGGGGTCGCGGTTGGCGCGGGCACAGGCATCGGCGATGATCGCCTGCACGCGGCGGACGTTGTCTGCGATGGTGGTCGTGGTCATAGGGACAGCACCGCGGCGAAGCGCCCGGTTTTGCCGTTTTCGGCGCGGTGGCTGTAGAACTCGTCGGTGCGGGTGGCGGTGCAAAGGCCCATCACCTGCACATCCGTCACGCCTGCACGGTTGAGGTCCATCGTGTTGGCAGCCCACAGGTCGAGGTAAGCGCTGCCGTCAGCAGGGTCGCGGTTGATGAGGCCCTCGGTGGTGCCGTAGTAAGCCAGCACCGCCGCGACGACTTCCTCGCCGACCTGATACCGCGCCGGGCCGATGCTCGGCCCGATGCCTGCGCGGATGTCTGCCGGGGTGCTACCGTACGCGTCGACCATCGCCTGCACCGTGTTGCGCGCCGCCCCGGCGACGGTTCCGCGCCAACCGGCGTGCGCAATGCCGACCACCTGCTTCACGGCGTCGTGGAGGAGGACCGGGGTGCAATCGGCGTAGCGCATGACGAGCGGTGTCTCGGGCTTGTCCGTGACCATCCCATCGGCCTTGGCCAGCCACCGACGCCCCTCGGCGGGCCTGTCGGCGATGACAACATCGGCGCTATGAACCTGCCACACGCTACAGGCCCGCTCGCCGTCGATGTCCAACGCGCGGTAGATGTGTTCGTAGTTGGCACGCACGGCGTCCGGGTTATCGCCCACATTGCCGCCGAGGTTCAAACTGGCCCATGGGGCGTCGCTCTCGCCGCCGTGGCGGGTGAAAACCCCATGCGCAACCGGCCAGTCGTCGAACTGGTAGTAGGCGAGGGTGTTTGCGGTCACTCGTTGCACACACGATCCTTTCAGGAAGCGTGCCAATTTTCTTCTAACGGCGGGCGTGCATAATGATGCCCGTAGCCCGCCCGGCAAGGTTTGGCACGCGGTTACCCTGCTTGCGGTCAACATGATTTTGGTAGTATACTGCGGTGTACGTCAAACCTATATAAGCGAAACCCACCACGGTGGATTAATCCTTGCCAATCGAAGGGCAGGGTCGTCACCCGAACCTACATGACCAAACCCGATACCCAATCGAAAATTCGTGTCGTGATTATCGACGACCATCCGTTATTTCGCGATGGTCTGGTGACTGCATTGCAACAAGAGGACACCATCGATATCATCGGCCAGAGTGCCGATGGGTCGGAGGGCCTGGATATGGTGCGGCAGAAAAAGCCCGATGTGACATTGTTGGATGTAAACCTGCCCACGATGAACGGCTTCCAGGTAATGCGGGAACTGAAGAACGACCGCACCGAAACGCAAATCGTGATCCTCACGGCGTACCACGACAAAGAGCAGATTCTACATGCGATGCGTGCAGGGGCATCGGCCTACTGCAACAAGGACATCAAGCCGAAAGACCTTGTGCAGACTATCATGGACGTCGCCGAGGGCAAGGTCGTCGTCAACGAGCGGCGGATGACGCCCGAAGAGCTAGACGCGTGGATACAGGACAATGTGCAGGCCATCACCGGCCCCTATATCGTGGACCCAGACGAGCACTATGTGCCGCTTAGCCCTCGCGAAATGGAAATACTGCAACTGGTGACCCACGGCCTTAGCAATCAAGAGATTTCTTTACAGTTGAGCATTAGCCAGCAAACCGTCAAAAACCACATGACGTCCATTTTGCGGAAGCTGG
>CAYSVE010000711.1:0-3242 GCA_964434365.1 uncultured Anaerolineaceae bacterium
AGCGCGCCGCGCAAGGCGATAGCGGCCTCAGCTACCCGTGGGGCGACCGCTTCGACCCGGCGGCGTGCCACCACGATGCCGAGGAAATCGCGTCGGTGCTGGCCTACCCCACCGATGAAAGCCCGTTCGGGGTGGTGGGCATGGCGGGTAACATCAAGGAGTGGTGCGCCGATGCCTGGGGCCAACCAGCCGACGGTGAGGCAGCCGCGTACCGGTGTGTGCGGGGTGGCAGCCGCTACGATTACGCCCCGGCGGCCTTTGCGGCGACAAAACGTAGCCGCAACCGGGCAGGCTTCCGCAGCACGACGCTTGGCTTTCGGGTGGTGTGCAGGCCATAGGTTATAGTTCTACATTTTTTGCTAGGGAAACCACATGATTAGCATCGACTGGATCGAAATTCCCGAGGGACCCACTCTCCTCGGCGTGCCCATGACCGAGGAGCAGGCCGCAGAGTTGCCCGCCGACTCCCTCGACTACCCGGCGGAGACGATCCATTTGCCCGCCTATCGCATCAGCAAGTTTCCGGTCTCCGTGCAGGACTATCGCCTCTACCTGGAGGAGATGTCGCAGGCGCAGCGGCTCCGCGAACCACAATTCGACACCGATGAGCCGGTGCCGGTGGTGGGCATCACGTGGCACGAGGCCCTCGACTACTGCAATTGGGTGAGCCAGCAGTCGGGGTATCAGGTGCGGTTGCCCACCGCTGCCGAATGGCAAAAGGCCGCGCGCGGCCCCGATGGCTGGGTTTTCCCCTACGGCAACACCTTCGACCCGGCCCGGTGCAACACGCGTGAGTCCGGTCATGGGCGGCTAACGCCCGTCGACGCGTTCCCAGACGGGGCATCGGCCCACGGGGTGTTCGATATGTGCGGGAACTGCTGGGAGTGGACGATGACGATCTGGCGCAATCGCGAACTCGATGACGACGAGGAGCGGCTGCCGACCTACGCCGAATACGAGGATAACTCCATCAGCAAGGGCCTGAAGACCATTTGCGGTGGGGCCTACACCACCACCGAACCGATGGCCCGCGCCACGACGCAGTACCTCCGCGCCAGCGACTTTACGATGAATGTGCAGGGCTTCCGCCTCGCACACCGTGCGGAGTAGGCCGCCGATGGGTTACTGGACCGCCAAACTCTCTGCGCCTCAGGAGCCGACGTTCATCGGGCGCACCGAACAACTCGATTTCTTCCGCGATGTGTACCTTTCCGCCATGCCCGATTTCCTCATCGGCAATATTTCTGGTGTGGCAGGTGTCGGGAAGTCGGCTTTCATCCAGCAGCTTTCGAAAGACGCCGCACTCGACGGGGTCGCCTTCGGCATCGCCGACGAAAACCACGACAGCGCCGTCGAGATTTTGCACAAGTTCCGTGCAGACATCGGCGCGAAGGGCGCGGCCTTCCCCACTTTCGATGTCGCTTATGGGCGTTATACCGCCCTCAACGATGCCCTTGCCCGCAACCCGGAATACGTCCGCAGCGTGTTGGAGCAGGCCGGGCGCATCGGTGCGGAGAGCGGCGCGCAAATGGGGGGCGAGTTCGCCGTGGGGACGATGTCCTTCGGCGATAAGTCGCAGTTGCAGGGTCTCTCGCAGGATGAGCGTCACCTGCTGAACAACGCCGATACCGTGCTCGTCGACGCTTTTTTCGATGACCTCACCGGTGTCATGGCGCGGCAGCGGGTGGTCCTCGTGTTCGATAGCTACGAATACCTGGAACGCTTCGTCGAAAAGTGGTTGTTCGAGGACTTCATCCAGGGGAATTTGTCCCGCTTCAATGAGAACATCGCCTTCATCATCGTGGGGCGGCAGCCGTTGGGGCCGCGCTGGCGTCCCTTCGATGAAATCATCCGTTACATCGAACTCGGGGTGTTCACCTCACAGGAAGCCGAGCAATTTTTGCAGGGGCGGGGCATCACCCACCCCGATACCAAGCAGGCGATTTATCAGGTGTCGGGCAATTTGCCCAGCGTGATGGATCTGCTAGCGGCCAGTGACCTCACGGTGAATAGCCCCCCCATCAGCGACAGCGTTATCGAAAACTTGCTGAAGTGGATTCCCGAGGAGTCGGTGGAGCAGCGCGAGGCGCTTGTCGCGTGTGCCATCCCGCGCTTTTTGGATAAAGAGATCATCGCGGCGATTTTGCCCGATTACGACACCCGCGACGTGCAGGAGTGGATCGACACCTACCTGGCCGATCGCAATTTCACCGGCGGCCAGCGCTATAATACGGTCGTCCGCCGCTTGATGATGCAGCATGTCGGCCTGCGTCAGTCGGCGCGTTTCCACAGCATCAACAAGGAGCTTATCGCCTACTACGAGGCCAAACTCGATGACCTGGGCCTGGTGATGAGCGACCAGCACGCCTACTGGCAGCAACTTCAAATCGAGTGGTTGTATCACAAGCTGCTCGTCAACGAGGGCCACGACGACTTCTTCCGCGTGTTTTTGGGGCACTTCCGGGTGTCGGCCTACGCCGACCGCGTGATGGAGGTGTTCAAGCGCAGCCACGATGACCTCATCCAGGTGCGCGACGAAGACCCGCTGTACGAAATTATCGCGGTGATGCCCAGCTGCCGCACCCCGGAGGAGTGCTCTGACCCGGCGTGGCTGCCGCTGTTCAACTACATCGCCGAGTCATCGGTGGCGCTACCGGCGGAACTGCGCGCTTTCGTGTACTACCAGCGCGGCTACTACTTCGCCCGCGCCTATAAGTTCGAAGAATCCCGTACTTCCTACGAACAGGCTATCGACATTTACCCGGATTACACGTCGGCAATCAACAGCCTTGCGATGTTGTTCATGGTGGAGCGGCATTACACCCGCAGCCGAAACCTGTTTGCCTACTGCATCGAACTTGCACCGGACTACCTGCTGCCCTACACGAACATCGCGCGTTGTTTGGGCTACATGGGCCGCGACGCCGAAGCCGAAACCTACCTCACCGACGCCATCGATGTGCGCGGCACAAGCCCCGGCGTCTTCGTGAGTTATGGGCGTTACCTGCTGCGCACCAACCGCACCGACGAAGCCCGTACGCAGTTCGACGAGGCGCTGAAGCTGGACCCGGAGCATGTCGATGCGTTGTTGGCGAGCGGCCAGTATCACGAGGCAACCGGCGCCACCGATGCCGCCCTCGACGCATATCAGGCGGCATTAGCCCAGAACGACCGCAACGTGAAGGTCCATGTTGCGTTGGCCCACCTGCATCAGGTGCTGGAATACTTCGTCGATGCCGAAC
>CAYSVE010000712.1:0-3234 GCA_964434365.1 uncultured Anaerolineaceae bacterium
GAACATGGTCGATGGTGCGCTGCTGCTCATCGATGCCGTGGAAGGCCCCAAGCCGCAGACGCCCTACGTGCTGCGCAAGGCGCTGAGCCTGGGCCTGCGTATCATCGTCGTCATCAATAAGGTGGACCGCACCAACGCACGCATCGAGGATGTGCTGAACGAGACGTTCGACCTGTTCATCGAACTGGGTGCGAGCGACGAACAGGCCGACTTCCCGGTGATGTACGCCATCGGCCTGCACGGCAAAGCCGGGCAAGACCCCGAAGACCTCTCGGATAGCCTCGCGCCGCTCTTCGACATGATCATCGAAGAAATACCCGGGCCGACAGTCGATGCGGAGGCGCTGCCGCGTATGTTGGTCACCACGCTGGAATACGACCAGTACAAAGGGCAGCTTGCCATCGGGCGGTTGTCGGCGGGGACGCTCACCCAGGGGATGGGCCTGACGCGGATGTCGCCGGAGGGCGGTAACGAAGGACGTGCCCGCCTGGAATACCTGTTCACGTTCCACAACCTGGGCAAAGAGGAAACCGACATCGCCACGGCGGGCGATATCGTCGCCGTGGGTGGCTTCAGCCACGTAAATATTTCCGACACGCTCGCACACCCCGAGGCCGCCGAACCGCTCCCCGCGATTGCTGTCGAAGCACCGACCGTCCGCATGACGTTCGGCGTGAATACGTCGCCGTTTGCAGGCCGCGAGGGCAAAACCGGCTGGGGTACGTCGCGGCGCTTGCGCGAGCGCCTGCTCAACGAGACGCGGAGCAATGTCGCGCTGCGCGTGGAAGATGGTGAGAGCGCCGACAAATTTGTCGTCAGCGGGCGCGGCGAGCTGCACCTGGGCATTCTCATCGAAACGATGCGGCGCGAGGGCTACGAGTTCGAGGTGAGTAAGCCAGAGGTCATCTTCATCAAGGATGAAGACGGCCACACGCTGGAACCCATCGAGGAAGTGCAGGTGGAAATCTCCGAGAATATGGCCGGGGGCATCATGGAGTTGCTCGACCAGCTTCGCGTCCAGATGACCGACATGCGCACGGCCCACGGCAACACCTTCATGGAATACCTCGTGCCGACGCGCGGCCTGCTCGGTTTTCGGGGTCAGTTTATGCGCGTGACGAGCGGCATGGGCCAGGTGAGCAGCATTTTCCACAGTTATGCGCCCCTCGCGGGTGAGGTGCCGGGTCGGCGTTTTGGCAGCCTCGTCGCGATGGAAGACGGCACCGTCACACCGTACGCGCTGCAAAATGTGCAGCAGCGCGGCGAATTCTTCGTGGACCCCGGCGTCGACGTGTACGAGGGTATGGTGGTGGGTGAGCACATCCGCGCGGAGGACCTGCCGCTGAACGTGTGCAAAACCAAGCACCTCACCAATCACCGTTCCAAGCCCAGCGAAAACGAGCAGGGCCTCGCGCCCGCGCGCCGCATGAGCCTGGACGATTACATCGAGTTCCTCGCCGGTGACGAACTGTTGGAAGTGACGCCGGTGAATCTGCGGTTGCGCAAGCGCGTGCTGAAAACGGAAATTCGGCTGCGTGAGGACAAGCGCCGTAGGCAGCAGGTCGCTGGGTAGCTTCGGCATAGCCCTGCCGCAAAACCGATGGCCCCTCTGCCGTGTATCGGTAGAGGGGTAGAAAACCAGTTAGATGAGGCCGTGCTTCTGCGCGCCTGCCTTGAGGAAGGCCAGCCCTTCGGTGGCGAGTTGCTCCGGCGGCTCGGGGATTTTGCGCCACAGCGCGGTGGCCGCGGCGATGTCCTCGTTCATCGCGGCGAACGATTCCAGCACGAGGTGGCCGTCGAAGTTGATGTCGGCCAGCCCGGCCCACACATCGTCCCATTGGACGGTGCCGCTGCCCACCAAACCCCGATGGCTCTCGCTCATGTGCATGTAGTCGAGCACGTCGGCAGTCGCCACGATAGCGTCGCGGTTGCTGCGCTCCTCGATGTTCATGTGGTAGGTGTCGCCGTGGAGCTTCACATTGGGCGCGCCGATAGCGAGAATCGTCTTGCGGGTGTCTTCGAGCGTGTTGTAGAGGTACGTTTCGTAGCGGTTGCACGCCTCGATGCCGAGCGTCATGTCGCGCTTCTGGGCTTCTTCGGCGACGACCTTCATCGTTTCGACGATGGTGTTGATCTCTTCGTCGGTGGGTGGTTTGCCTGTGATTACGCCGAGCGCGTAGGGCGTGCAGCCTGCGAGGTAATTGCCGCCCGCTTCTTGTATTTTATCCATCGCGCGGAAGAGAAAGTCGCGCGCCTCGTTGGGACGAAAGGGCATGTGGATGTCCTTCGGGAGCGCGAGGCTGTACTTGCCTTCGATGCCGTTGTCCTTCAGGGCTTGGCCGTGGCTGGCCGAGTCGAAGTCATCGGGGCGTAAGAGGGGGATTTCCAGGAAGTCGAAGCCGGTTTTAGCCGCTGCTTCGATCGTCTGATTTCCGAGTTCCGTATTCCAATCGCCTATCCAGACGAAAGCGTGAGCACCGAACTTAACCATGTAATCGTTTTCTCCTATTGTAATGAAGGTGCGGCGGCCCCGTAAGGCCACCGCACAGTTTTATTTCTGAAAACGTTTACAGTTTACCAGATTCCGCGAAAAGTTTCAGCTAATTGCGTGGAAGCTCATCCTCGCGTCTTCGAGCGATGTGTGGAAGCTTGCGCGCAGGCTGCCGTAGTTGTGGGGCAGGGCATCCTGGATGAGCGTGACAATCTCGGGTTCGGCGACCACCGCGTCGGTGATGCCGTTGTGGTGCAAGGCCCCCACCGCGCCCAACACCTGGCTGAGCGTAAGGCCACTGCTGCTGAAATCTAGAATACGATACGTCGGGCCGTCGATAAAGCCTGCTTCGACGATGGAACGGCGGTGAATACGCGGCAGGTCTTCGGCGGCGAGGTAAGGTTGGCGCACTGACACAGTAATAACAGAGTCGGTGGAATCGATGCGGTGCGTCATGGAACTCTCCTTAAACTCTTGTTTAATTTCCATGATACACCGTTAACGTACGATTCATGTATTAGAGAATTTGCCCACCTGTAAAAATGCTGTAAAAAGGTAGCCTCAACTATTCGACGAACATATTGCGCCGATAAATTTCATCGGGCCGACGATAAATGTGCATAAACTCTGCTGGGTCCATAAACAATGGCCCACCAACCGCACACGCCCCAACGAACACCACGGCAGCCGTTACCGAAAGCTCGGTAATTATGAAGATCTAGCTGCTGGTGTTGCACAGCGCA
>CAYSVE010000713.1:0-3233 GCA_964434365.1 uncultured Anaerolineaceae bacterium
CCCCCACTCGATACGACGCGACCATCTCCCAACTGATGAGCACCCAGTTGACGATCACCAGGGTCGTCATCACAGCGCGGTGCTGCGGGAAAAACTGTTTACGCCGCGCGTACACATAGCCGATGAACATCAACGGCACCAGCAAAAAAATGTAGATCACCAACGTAATATCGGAAAGCAGGCTCGGCCCCAAAAAGCCGGGTGTTGTGCGTAGGTCCATCGGTTCTCCCCCAGGGTTGAATAGGCAACAGGCCTATTGTAAACAAAAAAGGGCAGGTCGTGTGTGACCTACCCTGTGAACTTACCGCGAGAGTGGGTTATTCGCCACGCAGCGTAATCGTCGCGCGGGCGAGCGTGCCCTCTTCGCTACCGCTGATAGTTGCGCTCGTCACGAGGTCCAGCGCAATGTCGAGCGCAAAGGCCAGGTCTTCCATGTCCCTATCGAACGCACCCGCGATTTCCAGCGCATTCTGGAGGCTGTCCAGCGCGTCGCCGTTGACGACCATGAGCGTCTGCGAACCCGGCAGGATTGCATCGGCAGCGTCGGTGAAGCCCACGGTCGTCGGGAAACCGCCATCGCCAGTCAGGGCGGTCGTGACCACCCCGCGCGTGCCGAGCGCGAAGGCCGCATCGTTGGAGCCGACCATGAATTCTACCGGGAAGGGCAGTTCGGAGGAGGTGATCGTCAGCACGACCACATCACCACCGGCGATGGTCTCATCGCTCAGGGCGATCTGAACTTCTTCGCTGGCTTCTGGCGGCAGCAGCATCAACAACGTCTCGATAGTATCGCCCAATGCAGTGACCACGCGGCCCGCTGCATCCGGGTCGGCGCTGGCATCGGCCAAAAAGCCCCACTCTGCCGGGAACTCGCGCAGCAGGTCGCTAAAGGTTTGGGCATCGGCCACGCCTTCCTGCACGCCGAAGACGAATGCCACATCGGCGACCAACCAGCTCAGCAGGTCATCCTGCGTGTCCAGGCCCAAGCTCTGGGCCAGGCCGAAGTCGAACAGCGCACCCATGAACTCACCGAATTCGATCGCCACATCACTGGCGCTTGTGAGGCCCTCGAGGTTGTCGGGGTATTGCAGGGCGATGCCCGCAGCGAAGTTATCGGTCGCGTTTTCGTACTGCCCGGCGATGTCGCTGCTGTGGATGACGAAGGCCGCATCGGCAGAGATGCGCGACGCAAAGTCGAAGTTCAGCGGCGCAAGGTCCGAGAAGATGTAACCAGCGTCGAGGTAGGCATCTTCATTGACAGCCGTCGCAATGTCGATCGTGAGCGTGGTCCCATTGATGAGGCCAGCACCCATCGCAATACCGTCGATCAATTCCAGCGCAGCCATCGACTGCTCGAGGTAGCCCTGCATGAAGGGGTTGTTCGCCAGTTCGGGGTCGCTCTCGAACGCAGCAACGAGGAATTCCTCGGTCAGCCCGGCATAGTTCACATACGCCAGCATGCCATAGTCATTGCGCGGTAGTGTAGCAATCGTTTCCTGGTATGAGGTGGTATCGCTCAGCAGCGATTCGAAGCCATCCAGCGCTTCCAGCACCACATCGGGTGTACCCGCATAGAAGGTGTCTGCGGTGAAGACATAACCAACCGGCGGATCCCCATCTGCGATCTGGTAGTAGGTGACGTCTGCGACGGTGATTTCCGTCATCTCGCCGAATTCCAGCGCGTCGGCAGCCAGCGTGCGGAAGGCTTCCTCGGCGGCAGCCGCATCGAGGATTTCGACAGCAGCCAAGAACGGAATTTCACCATCTTCGAAGGCGAAGTCGTTCTCGGCAAGGGCACTAAAGTCCATCACGCCGACCGCCGCAATATCGCCCAACCACGGGCGCACCGCGTCGTCGAAGCTATCGCCAAAAACGCTACCTGTTCCTAGGTTCAGCACGTCGCTAACGGGCGTGTCGCCGGGGGGGATGTCCGCATCGGGGACCGTATCGCGCAACAACACAGCCAGTGTATCGAGCGTTTCGATGAGGCCGTCATCGATGCTGGCCGCAAAAAGCACATCGGTATCAGCAGGAAAAACCGTCCCCGCAATCGAAATATCGGCGGCGGGTTGGGCGGCAACTGGCAACGCAAACGCCAGCACCACAAAACCAATCAATAGCAGTTTCTTGAGGTACATTGATGCTCCCTTATGGATTGAAATGGACCACTCCTAAGTATACGCACCCTAACGATTTTGGTTGCGGCACACGGTGTAAAATCGAGGTAAAAATCAGTTTAAGTTCGGTTATTGTCGTGAAATAACAGCGAGGAGCAACCCCGGTAATACGAACGCCGCCACGCCAAGTAACAATATGCCACCGTACACCAGCCTGCGGCGTTGAGCAGGTCGTAGGCCACGGCGCAAAAACGCCACCCCGATGCACCCCGCGCCGCACAAGCTCATCAGCAGGGCCAACGCTACGAACAGCGTCATACTCATGCGAAAACCTCTGTACCGTCGAAGAGTGGCTCGGGGGTGGGCGGCAGCGTGGGCGATGGTGTGAACGTTGGTGGACGCGGCGTAATCGTCGGCACCGGTGCGATGGTTGGCAGCGGTGTCGGCGTAATCGTCGGCGTGAGTGTCATCGTCGCGGTCGGGCCTTCGGTAGGTGTCTCGGTCGCCGTCACATCAATTGTGGGGGTTGGGGTAGGTGTGGGCGGCGGCAACTGCGAATACACGGCGAGGGGCAACACCACTGCTACGAGAATCAGCAGTGCCCCCACACCCCGCGCCACCGGCTTCGAGAGGTCCAGCGGCAGCAGGGCATCCTCATCGTTAACGAACGTCACTGCGATGAGCGCGCCGCCCACCAGTACCAGCACCACCGCCCCAAATATCGAAAGGGTCATGCCCTATCTAATCCCGTGCTACGAACCAACCAATCGCGATGCCCACCAGAAGAATTATGCTGACACCACCCGCGATTATCGCCACGATCATAGCAGCAGCACGACCAGCACGGCAACCACGACTGCTCCCAGGAACAGCCCCATCAACCACCCGATGCAACCCGGTTGTTCTTCTATCACCATTTTATCCCCGCTTCTTCGGTTTCGGTTTTTCGTCTAGCGCAACCATAAACTGCCCGCTGAGGTGCCCCACCACCGGCGGCGTAAGGCCCATGGCGATAAGTGTGCCGATGCACGGCACCACATTCCCCAACATGTTTAGCGCAATCGACGCGATAACGGTAAACAGGAACCACTGCCCCACGAGGCTAGTCTGGTTGCT
>CAYSVE010000714.1:0-3231 GCA_964434365.1 uncultured Anaerolineaceae bacterium
ATGACCGCCTGATGAGCTTCGGCTGGAAGGTGATGCTGCCGCTCTCGTTTGTGGCCGTTATGTGGACCGGCATCAGCGTCGTAGTCGGTGACCTGGCCGGTAGCCCGGTTGTCTACGGCGTTGTGTCGACCGTCTTCCTGCTGATCGTGGTAGTCGGCGGCTACCTGCTGATGGTACGCGAGGCTGGTGATGTAACCGAGCCGGACGTAGTCGATGACCCGGTTATCACGGGTGTCGATAAGGGCTTCGGCGCGTGGGCACTCGGCGTGGTGGGCTTCCTGCTTTCGCTGCCCTATGCCGCCTTCGAGAAGCTCGCCCCGGTGCTGCAACGCGCCCGCGTCGCGACGGTTCAGCAGTTGGACGACCTGTCGAAGTTCGCAGACGATGACAAGAGCAGCGGCGACGACAAGGCCATCGAACAGGCCAGCGGTAGCGGCGACTAACCATCGGCGGACCGTTGCCCAGCGCGCAAGTCGTATCGGGCGAGGCCATGCCTCGCCCGATACGGCACACCTTGCGCCGACCAAACAACAACATACACGCCAATCACTGTAATCCGATTGACGAGGACATATTGTGAACATCATCAAAGGCTTTGCAACGACGTTTAAGCACCTCTCGGAAGAACCAGTCACGCTCCAATACCCCGAGCAAGAACTGCCCTTCCGCGAGCGCTACAAGGGGCGGCATCACCTGCGCCGCTACGAAAACGGCCTGGAGAAGTGCATCGGCTGCTCGCTGTGCGCTGCTGCCTGCCCTGCCGACGCCATCTGGGTAGAGGCCGCCGAAAACACCGACGAAGAGCGCTACAGCCCCGGCGAGCGCTACGCCAAAACCTACGAGATCAACATGCTGCGCTGCATCTTCTGCGGCTACTGCGAAGACGCCTGCCCCACACAGGCTATCCAGCTTGGGCACGAGCACCGGCTGAGCTTTACCGACCGCCGCGATGCCATTTACACCAAGGATATGCTCATCGACCAGCCGCCGGAGGGCAAAGACGACACGCCGCATAAGGTCGAAGCGGGCAGTTTCGACCGCTCGATACCCGATATGGAAAATCCATATTAGGGCGATAACATTAACATTAATGTCTCGTTGGAACAGCGCCAGAGTTTTGTTTGAACTCTGGCGCTGTTTGTGTTAGACTGCACAATCGCACGTTGAACAAACAGCCAGGACCGACAAGATGACCGAGTTATTCATAGTGGTGGGCGCGGTCTCCGTAGCCGCCGCCGCTCTCATGCTCCTGAGCGATAATGCGGTCCACAGCGCGCTTTACCTCATTTTGAACTTTGCGTCTGTGGCCTTTTTGTATCTCATGCTCGACGCCCCCTTCCTCGCAATGGTCCAAATTGCGGTGTATGCCGGGGCGATCATGGTGTTGTTCCTCTTCGTTATCATGCTCCTCGGGGCAGATCGATCCGATGGCGCCGACGACCCCACCCCCGATGACCCCAGCTTTACCTTCCACACCCCCCTTGCACTAATCCTGTCTCTCGTCCTTCTCTTGACTGTCGGCATTGCGCTCGGTCAAGGGGGCGTAGACTCGCTCCGTAGCGACGGTGGCGACCCGATGCTGCGCGTGTCGCATTACGCACCCGATGCCGGGCCGGTGGATGTGTACGCCAATGGAGAGTTGCTCCTACAGGCGCTTCGCTTCCAGGATACGACCGACTTCCTCACCGTCTCGGTGGGGGAATATACGGTCGAACTGGTGGAGGCTGAGGCCAACGAGGTCGTGTTGAGCGCAACGGTTGCCCTGGAGCAGGGAGCCGCCTACACCGCTCTCGCTTATGGCCGCGACGCCATCACCGTCACACTGCTGGAAGAAGACCTGAGCCAGACGGAACCGCGCGAAGGGCGTTTGACGGTCTTCAACGCGTACACCCAAGCTGTGATGCTAGAAGACATCGGGCGGCAATCGGCAGAGGGCGACGAGCAGACGCTCATCGAGAGCCTTGCGCCGGGCACTATCAGCGAGGCGCTGATGGTCCAGGAAGGCGAACTGGCCGGCTGGCGTTTCGTGTTGGCAGGCGACCCCGAATCGCAGTTGTTCCGCCTGCGCGACACCGAAATCGAGCGCGACACATCGAACCTCGTGGTGGTCACCAATATGCCGAGCGGCTTCGGTGCTGCTGGCGACCGCGCCGATGTGACCGTCATCACCGCCCCCACGGCACTCAACTTCGGTAGCCCCGAGGCGGTAGGCCGCGTGCTGTTTGTGCAGTACCTGCTGCCATTCGAAGTTGTGGCACTGCTGCTACTGGCCGCACTCGTTGGGGTCATCGTGCTCACGCAAACGCAGGCCGTCCCCGTCGCCGCGAAGCAACGCCCGCGTCGGCGTAAGGTCAGCCGCCCGCTCACAAGCGTCATCGCGAACCAGGTCGGCAGCGACTTGAAAGGCTCCACACCGCAACTCACCTCCGGCGAAGAGCCGTCCGCAGGCGACTAAGGAGAAACCGTCTCATGATCCAAACCGAAGCCTTCGTCATGCTCAGCCTCGTCCTCTTCATCATGGGGACGCTCGGCGTGTTGCTGCGGCGGAATGCCATTCTCGTCTTCATGTCCGTCGAACTGATGCTGAACGCGGCGAACCTCGCGCTGGTGGCCTTTGCGCGCCAGTGGGGCACGCTCGATGGGCAGTTGTTCGTCTTCTTCGTGATGACGGTGGCTGCCGCCGAAGTCGCCGTTGGGCTGGCGATGATTGTCATGATCTACCGCACGAAGCAGTCCATCGACATCGATGAACTGCACGCGATGCGCAACTAGAGGAAACCACATGGCACAAATCGTCCCATTAATTGTACTTTTCCCCTCGCTGGGGGCGTTTATCAACATGTTCTGGGGTTCCAAGCTTACCGAACGTCAGTCCGCCCTCATCGGTATATTGGGGTCATCGTTTGCATTCCTCGTCGCCGTCACGCTGTACTTCACACTGCTGGCGACGAACATGCAGGAACAGGTCGTAAACCCCTTCTTCTTCGATAGCTGGCTGCGTATCGAATCCATCGGCCTCGAAATCCCGTGGCAGTTCCGTGTGGATACCCTCAGCGTGACGATGATGCTCGTCGTCACGGGGGTCGGCTCGCTCATCCATGTGTATGCGATGGGCTATATGCACGGCGACCCGCGCTTCAGCCGTTTCTTTGTTTACCTCAATATGTTCCTCGCGTTTATGTTGGTGCTGGTGACGGCCAACAACCTGCTGATGCTGTTCGTCGGCTGGGA
>CAYSVE010000715.1:0-3222 GCA_964434365.1 uncultured Anaerolineaceae bacterium
AGCCCCACTCCGGCGTCGGCGGTTGTGCGCCCAGGCCCAAAAACGACAGCGCTGCCGCGTCCAATATCGCCGTGCCGATGCCCAGCGTCCCCTGCACGATAATCGGTGTGATGGCGTTCGGCAGCACGTGGATGAAAATGATGCGGATGGGGCCGCCGCCGAGAGCCTTCTCTGCGGTGACGAACTCTTGCTCTTTGATCGACAGCACGCTCGAACGCACCAACCGCGCGTACTGCGGAATGCTCACGATGGCGATAGCTAGCAGCGCGTTCTGTAACCCCGGCCCGAGGATCGTCACGATGGCGATGGCCAACAGCAACGACGGAAACGCCAGCAGCACGTCCATCACGCGCATGATGAGGTTATCCACCCAGCCGCCTGCGTAGCCACTCACCAGCCCGGTCAGCGTGCCGACGACAATCGCGAACGACACCGCCGCGATACCCACCGTCAACGAGATGCGGCTGCCGTAGATCACACGGCTGTAGAGGTCGCGCGAGTTGCGGTCGATACCCATGATGTTGAGGTTGTGCTGCGCCCCGGCGATCGTCTCCAGGCTTTCGATGTCCTCATCGGAGTTGGTTACGTGGTAGGCCAATAGCAAGCGCAGGTCTTCGGCGTCGATGTCTTCGAGTGTGGTGCCGGTTTCGGCGAAGTAGGCTTCCCAGGCGTCATTCGTGGGCGCGAACAACGTCCACGGGGTGGTGTTGGCCAGCACGTCGGTGAAGTTGGCCTTCTCGATGGCCTCGAACAAAATGCTGAACGCCTCCTCATCGAGCGCGTTGCCGAGGATCACCGGCGGGGTGAGGCCCAGGCTGGCGATGTTCAGCGGGCGGGGTGGGTTATCGGGCACTAGCACCCCATCGATGACTTGCACCGAGTTGCCCATCGAGGAGAGGTCGGCTTCGACAATGCGCGCCTGCCCATCGTTGAGCACCAGCGTGCCGCCGTCATCGAAGGCCACGCGGAACGGCTGCCCGGTGAGCGCATCGACGGTATTGGGGAGGTCGCCACAGCCGAGGTTCCCGAGGAAGGGAATGCACGGGCCGCGCCCGCCCAGCCTGCCGACATACCCCGGTTCGCCGATTAACTGTTGGATGGGGTTGTGTGTCGCGATGAGGGGCGCGAAGATGGCAATAAACACCAGCGCACCGATGATGCTCATCCCCGCGATGGCGCTGTTGTTGCTGATGAGGCTTTGCAGCGCCACCATCAAGGGGCGGCGGGGTGTGCGCTTTTCATCATCCACTTTTTTAACGTTAGAAATTGATGTTGCGTTCGAGGCCATCGTACGCCCTCCTAATCCAGTCGAATCCGTGGGTCGAGCACGGCATAGAGCAGGTCCACCAGCAAATTGATGACCACGAACGCCGCCGCCGTCACCAGAGTGAAGCCCTGCACAAGAATGTAATCGCGCGAGTTGATCGCATCCACGAGGGTTTTGCCGATACCGCTGAGGCCGAAAATCGTCTCGGTGAGCACCGCGCCGCTGATGAGAATGCCGAAGTTAAGGCCGATGACCGTCACCACCGGCAGCAGGCTGTTGCGTAGGGCGTGGCTTAGCACAACTAAAAACTCGCTAAGGCCCTTGGCGCGCGCCGTGCGGATGTAATCGAGGCCGAGCACTTCGAGCACGCTACTGCGCGTCATGCGGGCGATAATCGCCAGCGGAATCGTCCCCACCGCCACAGCAGGCAAAATGAGGAAGCGCAACGCCTCGCGGATGAGGGGCCAGTTCCAGGTGAGCAGGCCGTTGAGAATATTCAGTTCGCTGAGGAAGAGGTACCCGCCCGTCAGTTGTGTATCCTCGGGCACAAGGCCCCACGCGATAGGGAATGGCTCCGACGGGAAGGTCGCCGAGACGGTGCCGGTGGGCGGCAGCGCGAAAATCGTGTCCTTGAGGTACACCCCAAATAACAACGACAGCATCGCCCCCAGCCAGAAGACCGGCATACTCACACCGACGTTGGCCACCAGCATCGTACCGACATCGATCGGCGAGTTGTGGAAGTACGCGCTCAGCACACCCAGCGGCACGCCAATGAGCACCGCAAACGTAATCGCAGCCAGCGTAAGTTCGATGGTGATGGGCAGGCGCGTGGCGAGCATTTCGGTCACGGGTAGGCCAAAGCGCAGCGACGTGCCGAAGTCGCCCCGGAGCACGTTACCCATGTAGATGAAAAACTGCACCGGGATCGGGCGATCGAGGCCGATGCGTTCGAAGTATGCGTCGCACACTTCGTCGGTCGCGCGTTCGCCCAGCACCGCCCGGCACGGGTCGCCGGGGATGAGCCGTGACAGGGTGAATGTAACGACCAAAATGCCGAACAACACCGGGACGGCGAGGATCAGGCGGCGGGTAATAAATGCACCCATAATTGGTAAACCTCGTATTTCATTATGCGTTGTAGCCGATGCGAGCCTGTCGGTGGGGCGTCGTGCACGTTATCGCAACCGACGTGCAGAATTGCGTCCCTACACACACATACCGTCATCTTCGGATGTAAGGACATGCGATTGCATGCCCGCGTGGGGTTGTAACCGATGGTACGCACCGCGAGCGGCTAGCCCCCCGGCAACTGCTAAAACCAACACAGGCCGGGGCGATGCCCGGCCTGCGCGGTCTTACGATAACGTTGTGCTTATTCCGGCGCGTTCAAGAACTCGCTGAAGAAAGCACGGAAGTAGGTGTAGTTGCCGTCGCGCCCCACGTGCAGCGGGCTGCCCGCGTCCCAGGCCACGGCCCAGCTAAGCACCACGTCGTTGGCGTCGAAGGCGCTGCCATCGTGGAAGGTGACGCCCTCACGCAGGTTGAAGGTCCACTCGGTGGCATCCTCGTTGGAGGACCACCCGGTCGCCAGGGCTGGCACAACGGCGGTACCGCCGATTTCGTAGGCCAGCAAGCTTTCGTTGATCTGCTCGCAAGCGCGGAGGGTTTCACCGTCGGTCTCGTCGGCGCAGTACAGGCTAATCGGCTCGCCGTTCTGCATCCAGATGAAGTCATCGTCGCTGGGGTCTTCCGTCACAGCGAAGTACTCGTTGCTCAGCGGGGAGCTGTGCGGGTTCCCGGTGATCTCGCCACGGTAGGCCACTGCGGACGCACCGTGTGCAACTGGCACCATCGGCACGTTATCGCGGATGGCGGTGTTGGCCTCTACGTAGAACGGGTAGCGCTCTTCCGGGTCGCCAAGCTGGGCACCGGCGGCAAGCGGCTCGAAGATT
>CAYSVE010000716.1:0-3221 GCA_964434365.1 uncultured Anaerolineaceae bacterium
CGCGGCCAGTTTCGCTGCGGCGAAGGGGTTGTTCCTAGACAAAGGCGTGAAGAGCATTGCCGCGCTAGAGGGCATGAAGACCATGGCCTACGAAATCGCGGAACAACTTGGCCAGGAATTCGAGGGCGGGAAGCGTTGGCGCTCGCCCGATTGGTTCCTCCAGGGTGTGAGCGGTGGCCTGGGGCCGATTGGGGTGGGCAAGGGCTTCCGCGAAATGCTCGACTTTGGCTTCGTGGATAAAATGCCCGCCATCGCCGCGATTCAGTCTACGGGCTGTGCGCCGATGGTGCGCGCTTTCGAGAATAACCAACGCGTCGCGACGCCAGTCGAATACCCCACCAGCGTTATTGTCACGCTGAGCACGGGTAACCCTGGCCGTGCTTACGAACTCCTCTACGATTATGTGCAGGAGAATGGCGGTACCTTCATCGACGCAACCGACGAGGAGGCCTTCACGGCGATACGCTACGTCGCCAGTTTGGATGGCATGTCGGTGGAACCGGCCACCGGGGTAACGTTCGCAGGCCTCGTGAAGATGGTCCGCCGTGGCATCATCAAGCCCGATGATGTGGTCGTCGTCAATTGCTCCGGCCATACCTTACCCGTAGAAACGCAAATCCTCGGCGCGCACTGGCAGCATCTCGTGGAACTCGACACAGAGGAACAAACCGCCGTTGTGCCAGAAGATGACTTGGTCGACGCGGTAAGCGAGGTAGAAACCCACGAGCGGCACGACGAGGGCCTCCGCCGAATCGTCGTCATCGAGGACAACAACGACGCTGCACGCCTGATGAGCCGCATTTTGCGCGCACGCGGCAACTACGAAGTACGCCTGGCCGATAACGGTAGTGATGGTCTCGATCTCATTCGCGAAATTCGTCCCGATCTTGTCATCACCGACTTGATGATGCCAGGGGTCGACGGCTTTAGCGTGATCGATACGCTAAAATCGGACCCAGAGTTGAAGAACGTCCCGATTGTGGTTGTCACCGCGAAGGAACTTACTGTTGCCGATCGTAAACGGCTTAGCGGGCAGATCGACATGCTGGTACAAAAGGGTGCGTTCATCGACGAAGAAACCGTGGACACCTTGATCAGCGAGTTAGAATAGTGGACGAGACCGCCCGCAAACCGACGATTCTCTACATCGAAGATGACCCGGCCAGCCGCATGCTGGTCGACCGTACGTTGCGCTACGCGGGCTACGAGGTCTTCGTTGCCGAGCGCGGGCTGGAAGGGATCGACCTTGCGCGTAGCGAACGCCCAGATCTTATCCTGACGGACATCGACCTACCGGACCTCAACGGGCGCGAAATCGCCACGATGTTGCGCAGCGATGAGCAATTCACCAAAACGCCCATCGTCGCGCTGACAGCCGTGGGGGTAGGCGAGCAACGCGACCTCGCGATGGCTGCGGGCATTACCGGGTACCTCACCAAGCCCCTCGATGTCGAGTCTCTGCCGAAGCAGGTGGAGTTCTACCTGAAGGGTGGCCGCGACCTCATCGATAGCCAGCGGCTCAGCAAGGCACAGGCGCGCTTCACGCAGGAACTTGTGGCACGGCTGGAATCGCGCATCCGCGAGTTGGAGGAAGCCAACAAGGATCTCCGCCGCCTCGACCAGATGAAGGACACATTCATCCAAATTACGGCACACGAGCTACGCACGCCGCTGACGCTGGTGTATGGCTACAGCCGCCTATTGCAAGACGCCGAGGTCATCAAACAGGCGATGCAACTTGACCCCGGTACGGGGACGTTGCTGGAAGGCCTGGTTGATGCCATCGAGCGGATGCAGGGGATCATCAACGAAATTCTGACGATTAGCCGCATCATGACCGGGCAAATCGACCTGTCGCTTGGGCCGATGAACCTCGGCAAGCTTATGGGTGAGGTGATCGGGATGTACAAGGATACTCTCGCTACACGCGAGCTGAAGCTGACGTTTAATGTGAACGAGTGGCCGACGAAGGTCCGTGCAGATAGCCACATGATGAGGCTGGTGTTCGACAACCTGTTGAGTAACGCCATCAAATACACGCCAGACGGCGGTGAAATCCACATCTATGCGCGTGTCGTCGACGAAGCGGTGGAAGTGCACTTCGTCGATACCGGCATCGGCATCTCCGAGGAAGATCAAGAATTCATCTTCGACCGCTTCCACACGGTGAATGACCCACAGTTCCACTCTACGAGTAAGACGGCCTTTTCGGGCGGTGGGTTGGGCCTCGGCCTGGCGATCTGCAAGGGAATCGTCGACGCGCACGGGGGGTATATAGCAGTACAAAGCGCTGGCCGCGACCGCGACACTAACCCCGGTAGCGAGTTCACCATCACGTTGCCGCTGATGGCCAAGACGCATGATAGCCCAGCGTAAGCCGCCCCTCTCGCGCGGGATGATGGCAGCCCTGGCAACGCCCATCTTTTTGGGGATGGCCCCAATCTTTGGCAAGCTGGCCATCGAGGCCGGGGCCGACCCGTTTTCGGTGGCGGCGTTGCGGACGTTTATGGCGGTATTTTTGTTGTTTGCGGTGTATGTCGTGTTCATGCGGCAGTACCTTTTCATTTACCCCGCTGGGCTAAGCGGTTGCATCATCATCGGCACCATCAACGGCATCGGCTCGCTGTTCTACTACAGCGGACTTGGCCTGCTCGATGCGTCGTTGGTGCAGTTGCTCAACGGGACGTACCTGGTGTTTGCGCTGATGCTATCGCGCATCGGGGGCGAGAAAGTCTCGCTACGGGTGGTCATCCGCGTAATCCTCGCGTTGGTGGCGTTGGTGCTCATCACCGGGTTTACAGCCTCGTCGGTGAGTTGGCTTGGGGTGGGGTTAATGCTGGGCGCGGCCCTGATGTTCGCGGGGACGGTGATCTTCAGCCAGTATGTGTTGTTCGAGATGCCCCCACAGACGGCGACGTTTTACATCCTCGCGACGATGGCGGTCATCGTCGGTATGGCGTGGATGCCAGTAGGGCAAGCCCTGCCGGAAAACCTTGGTCCGGTACTATGGCCGATTTTCTGGTTAGGTGTGACGACGGCGCTGGGACGACTGTTGTTGTTCGCCGGGGTGAAGTTCCTCGGTAGCCTGCAAACGGCAATCGTTGCCATCGTCGAAATCGGCGTGGCGCTGCTGCTGGCCTTCCTTGTCCTCGAAGAACGCCTAGAACCGACGCAGTGGGTCGGGGTTGGGCTGCTCGCTATTACGCTCTTGCTTATTCGCT
>CAYSVE010000717.1:0-3217 GCA_964434365.1 uncultured Anaerolineaceae bacterium
AGCCGCACGCGCGCTCGTGAACTGACCTTACAACCCCTCCAACACACGATACTCACCCGGCGGCAAATCCTCCGGCAGGGTAAACTTCCACGGGTCGATGAGTTGGTCGCCGGGCTGCCACGCCCAGGTTGGGTATTGCCACCCACGCGGTTTGCCATCCGCGAGGACAACCGTTTCGGTCGGCCCAACGAGGTGCATAAACACGTTGAGGTCGGCATCGGTGGGTTGCTGAACCTCCCACAGCAAATCGAGCGCGATCGTCGCGCTGGGGGCTAGCGGGCCGTTGACCTGTGACGCGGCTAAGGTCGCGAAATTCGGGTAGGTGATGTCGCGCGGCTGCGCGTCCGTGAGGGTCATCTCGCCCGCCGGGCTGACGACCTGCCCCACCACCGGCACCTCGATTGGCTCACCTTCGGGCGTGGTGGTCGCCCAGTCAACTTCGAACGTCTCCGCATCGAGCAGCACCAGCAACATATCGTAGACGAGGCCCGGCCTGCGTGGGGCTTCCTGGTCGTCGGGCAAATCGGGGTCGTTGATGTTCACGTGAACGAAGTCGCAGAACACATCCCCGGCCCGCCACCGTGAGGCGTCGTAGTTGCCCATGCCTGGCAACGACGTGCGATCGGCGAGAATTTCGCCGTCGTGGATAAACTTCAGCGAGAAGGCCGCGCGCCGAGTCGCCGGTTGCAGTACCTCCCAGCACAATGTGATATCGTGGCCGTGGCGGTCGACGACGAGGTCGTCGCGGGTGTAACCCAGAAACCGCAGCGTGCCGTCGTAGTCGATGACGCGGCCTTCCAGTGGGGGGAGGGTGTGGGTCAGCGGTGGGGCAAACGCCGCGCGGACGCTGGTCGTGCTGACGACGCGGCCGACCACCGCGAACAACCCCACCCCGTACGCGCGCACGGGGGCCGTCAATGGTGGGAGGGTCGTCGCGAGGGAGGCGAAGCCGCCAGCAACGGCCAAGGCAAACACGATGTGGGCCGGGTAAAGCAGGCGTCCCGTCACGAAATAGAGTTGTTGGAACCAGTAGAAAAACCCTACGAGAAACACTACACCGAGCGTCGCCAAAACAGCGATTTGCCGCCAGCGGGTTGCGCCGATGCGCCGCCACGGCGTGAACAGATACCCAATCGCTGCAATTGCTAGCGCGGTGCTCACCAGCCGGTACGTGAGCGGACGCATGTACACCTTCGCGAAGCCGAACTTGCCTACGTACGTATAGTAGAGTTGCACCACCTCTTTTAGGCGCACGTCGGTGAGGGCGCGCGGGGTGGCCCTGCCAAAGGTGTGCGTGTTGAATCCGAACGGGTCGGCGTAGGTGATGAGGCCCCACAGCACCCACGGGCCGAACAGCGCTAACATCGGCCCACCCACCCACAGCGCATCGCGGACGAGTTGCAGAAGCGGCGCACGGCGTCGACGCCAATCGAGGAGCAGCGCGAGGCCGATAGCAGGCCCCAGTAGCAATATACTCACCTTCGCGAGCGCGCCGAGCGCCAGAAATATGCCCAGCGTCAACAACTGGCGCGGATTCGCGCCCAGGCGCAACACGCGGAGCGCCTGCCAGACGGCGAGCGTGGCAAATGCGATCACGGCGGTATCGTTGTTGAAGTACGCACTCAGGTGCAGCAGCGTCGGCGTGAAGGCGAATATCGCCGTCGCGAGTAGCGCCCATCCCTCCTGTTGGAAGACCTCGCGCGAGGCGAGGTACGCGCCCACGACGGCCAGCGCCCCAAATGCCACCGACACCAGCCGCACGACGCGGGCATTGCGCGTCATGCCATCGGGCGGGGCAATGAACGCCTCATCTACGGCGGTGAACACGCGCGCATTATCATCACGCACCCACGGGTCCGGGGTGTTGCGCCACGGGTTGCGCACGTCGACGGTGTAGTTCATGGCGGCAAGGCAATCGACACCTGGCGCGCGGACGAGGTCCAGCAGCAACGCCCCGGCGAGGTATACCAGCGGCGGCTGGCCGCTCTCCTGTTGGGTGCAATGGGTCGCCGGGCTGGTGCGGTCGGGCAGGGTGCGCTCACTGCGCAGATGCTCGACGTAGGTGTAGTGGATGATTTCGTCGCTGCCTTCCATCAAGGGGAGGGCGGCGCTGTGGACGAGCGTTCCGATGATGAACAGCCCGAGCAGCGCCACGAATCGACGGTGATTCCACAGAATGTGCATAGGGGTTCTCGGCTAGCGATCGACGCAAGGCGGGATTATAGGAGGGGGTGTCGCTTCGCAGAAGGGGCAAACCGCGCGGCGTGGGGATGGTTCGAAGGTAGCTATGGCTAAAATGTTACCGACAAACGTAGCAGTATCATCATGGCATTTGCGCCGACGGACACCCTGTTCGGCGACATACTGGCGTTTCTGGCCGCATCGCCGGGCGCTAAAGCCGTCGTGAACACCAACCGCCAGAAGCGATGCAACAGCGGCACGGTGAATTGCTATACAAGAATAAGACCAAGAGGTGAATCGAACCGCGCCCCGGCCCCACAACCGATTCACCGGGGCGCGTACTCTCTCCCCCAGGGTGGCTTAGCCTTCCCCTGGCACCGTCGGCACTGCGCCGAAGATGCGTACCAGCACCTTGCCCCCCGCAAGGTCCTCGAACGCGGCGGTGTTCTGCGGGCAGCCGTAGTCATCGAGTTGAATGCCGTAGAAGCGCCGGAAGCTCGGCGAGAGTTCTACGATGCGCCGCACGCCATCGCGCACGGTCTCGGCGTCCTCGAAGACTTCGGCCTGGGCGGTGTAGCTCTGCCCCTTCAGGTTGATGAGCACCGGCGCGCCACCACGCAGGTTCTTCCACCACGCGCGGTCTTGGTGGCTGAGCACCAGCAACACGCCATAGTCGTCGCTGATGTAGTTCACCGGGAAAGTGAAGCGCCGCCCGCTCCGGCGACCCGTTACCGTCATCACCATGATCGACTTGTCGAGTACGGTGTGTAGGGGTGAGTTCATCAAGGAAACCACGACCGGGTTGTAGAGCTTTTGCATCAACATGGGGCAGCACCTCTTCTCTCCTCTATGCTCCTATTTTAGTGAAAAAACGCACAAGCTAGCTTGTGACATCTGTCACGTAAAGGTATGCCGATTGCAACACCTATCACCGCAAATTCATTGATGAAGCGCACTATATTCATGTAGAATTAATACTATAGCAATTTAAAATTAAGGGTGATGCGATGACCTACCTACGCGATTTGGCCCGCGC